>JBATUU010000427.1:0-3667 GCA_049671385.1 Ornithinimicrobium sp.
GCGAGTCGCGTCGGGGGCGGACCGGGCACGACGCCACCTTGCTGATGATGGCAGGCGAGCCGGGTTTCTCGTTCTCCACGGGCGAGGTATGCGCGGTACACGTCGCCTGGAGCGGCGACCACGTCCATCTGGTGGACCAGTTGCCCGAGGGAGCAGCTCGGCACACCGGGATCATCGCTGGCGGTGAGTTGTTGCGGGCCGGCGAAGTCCGCTTGGCCCGCGGCGAGACCTACACCGCTCCACCGGTGCTGTTCGTGCGCTCGATGAATGGGCTGAACGAGCTGAGCCAGGTGCTGCACGGGCATGTCCGGGGGCGGACCAGTCATCCCACAACGCCCCGGCCGGTCACCGTCAACTCCTGGGAGGCGTTGTATTTCGACCACGACCCCGACCGGGTCTACGCACTCGTCGACGCTGCGGCGGTGATCGGGGCCGAGCGCTTCGTCTTGGACGATGGCTGGTTCACCGGGCGGCGTGATGACTCGCGTGGTCTGGGCGACTGGCAGGTCGACCGGTCAGTGTGGCCCGATGGTCTGGAGCCGCTGGCCCAGCGAGTCCGCGGCCACGGCATGCAGATGGGCCTGTGGGTGGAGCCCGAGATGGTCAACATCGACTCCGATGTGGCCCGCGCTCACCCCGAGTGGCTGCTGGCGCCGGATCGTGCCGGTCAGGGCACCCGCGCGTGGCGCCGGCAGCAGGTGTTCAACCTGACCAACGACGGTGCCTTTGACCATGTGCTCACGCACCTGGACCGGGTGGTCTCCGACGTGGGCATCGACTACCTGAAGTGGGATCACAACCGTGACTTGCACGAGGCAGTCGATGCCGGCGGCCACGCGGCGGTGCACGGACAGACGCTGGCCGCATACGCGCTGATGGAGGCTTTGCGGCAGCGCCACCCCGGTCTGGAGATCGAATCGTGTGCCTCTGGGGGTGCTCGCGTTGACCTAGGCGTGCTGGAGCACACCCAGCGCGTGTGGCCAAGTGACTGCAACGACCCGCTCGAGCGCGCCACGATCCAACGGTGGACCGGGCTGTTGTTGCCTCCAGAGCTGATGGGCACGCATGTCGGGCCGGAAGAGGCACACACGACGGGGCGGGCGACCGATCTGGATTTTCGGTGTCTTGTTGCCCTCTTCGGCCACGCTGGCATTGAGTGGGACATCTCCGCGCTCGAGGCCGACGAGCTCGATCGGCTTGCCGGGTGGGTAAGGCTGCATCAGCGCCTGCGCGAGGTCTTGCACGGTGGGCGGACTTTCAACACCACCGAGCGGGATGGCGCCTGGCTCCAAGGCGTCGTGTCTCTGGATCAGCGCAAGGCGGTCTTTGCCTATCTGCGCCTGACCACCGGAGCACAAGCCCGCCCCGGCATGCAGCGGATCCCCGGTCTGGACCCCCAGACACGGTATGAGGTGCGCGCCATCAGCCCCACCGGCGAAGACACGCTCACCCTGCACGGCCACCCCGCGGCCCAGCCGCCCTGGTGCAGCAAGTCCGTCATCCTGACCGGTCACGTCTTGGCGCAGTATGGGCTGGCGATGCCGGTGCTCAACCCGGCCGCCGGAATGCTGATCGAGATCACCGCCCGCTAGCCCTCGACATACCCAGGCTCGATCGGCTCACGTCGACGTCAAGCCCGCAACACCACGCACCGTGTGCCGCGACATACCCGGGCGCGATCGGGTCACGGGTGCACGCGCGCCCCTGAGCCGTTCGTGACGGGCGTGTCGCCGGGAGAAGCGCGAGAGCCCTGACGAACGCTCTGGTCAGGCGGAACCTCAGGGCCGCTGACGCTGGTCTCGCGCCCCGATGGCCCAGGACGCCAGCGCTAGGGCACCCAGCACCAACACGGTGACGTGCAGGACCCAGTTGATGACTGAGTCCAGGTAGAAGCCGTTCACAAACACAACGACGGCGCTCACAACTGCGATGGCCAAAGCGAGTCTGCGCTGCTTGAACATGTGTCGAGGGTAAGCCGCGACGCAGTGGGAGGCTCGCGGTAGCGTTCCAGCGATGAGCACCCTCCTCTTTCGCGGTGGCACCATCTTCGACGGCAGCGGGGCCGATCCGGCGCCAGCCGACCTGCTGGTGACCGATGGCCGCATCACCAGGATCGGCGCCTCACTGGGGGACGACCCAGGCGTTGAGGCCGACGATGTCGTGGACTGCACCGACACCACGTTGCTGCCCGGGCTCTTCGATTGTCACGTGCACGTGTTGTTTGACCAGGTCAACACTCTGCAGATCTTGCAGACCCCGTTCTCCTACCCCTACTACCAAGCCATCGCCAACCTGCGCGCAACACTGCATACCGGCGTGACGTGGGTGCGCGACGCGGGCGGGGCAGACCTGGGTGTGGCTCGCGCCGTGCGCGACGGGTTGATCGAGGGCCCGCGGATGCAGGTGGCGCTGACGATGATCAGCCAGACCGGCGGCCATGGTGATGGCGTCCAACCGTGCGGCGCGGACGTGCCGATGTTCGGGGTGCACGACGGCCGGCCCTATGGCGTGGTCGTTGGGCCGGAGGAGATGCGCAGGGTGGTGCGGGAGCTCATCCGGGCTGGCGCCGACGTGTTGAAGGTCGCCACCAGCGGCGGGGTGATGTCGCCGGTGAGCGATCCCCGTCGAGGTCACTTCCGCGATGAGGAAATCGCCATGTTGGTGGCCGAGGGGAAGGCGGCCGGCTTGTCGGTGATGGCGCATGCACAAGCGACCGAAGGCATCAAGGTCGCGATCCGCAACGGCGTGCGCTCGATCGAGCACGGGATCTACCTCGACGACGAGGCGATCGAGATGATGCTGGAGCAGGGGACCTGGCTGGTGCCAACCTTGTCCGCGCCGCGTGCCGTCTTGGCGCAAGCTGATGCCGGTGTGCCGCTTTCCGATGCGGTGCTGAGCAAGGCGCGGATGGTCTCCGAAGCGCACGACGACTCGATGCGGCGTGCCTTCGCTGCTGGAGTCAAGGTGGCGATGGGCACCGATAGTGGGGTCGGCCCGCATGGCGACAATCTGGGCGAGCTCGCGCTGATGGCCAGCGTCGGTATGCCACCACGCGATGCCTGGGTGGCCAGCACGAGCTCGGCCGCGCACCTGCTCGGCGTGGAGGAGGACTTCGGCTCCTTGGAGCCGGGCAAGGTGGCCGACATCGTGCTGCTCTCGGGCAGCCTCGATAACCTCACCGACCTGCGGAGTCGGGTCCAGGCGGTGTATCGGGGCGGGCAGCTCTTCCACCCGTGATTTCGCCTACCTGTCATCTATTCGTCACGCTCCGGCGACCTGTCACTTGCTCGAACATGATGTAATTCACAGGCCATCTACATCATCCGCCGTGACTAATCACATCTGGTCAGGGCACAATGGGGCGATGACCCGTGACCTGCCTGCAGTGCTCCAGAAGGGCAAAGGGCTCGGTCTAGCAGTCTCAACAGCCGTCATCACCGGGGGTTCGGCGGTTATCGGGGCGATTGTTCTGGACCTTCCGCTGCGTGATCCGGATGGTTTCCTCGGCCCTAGCTGGACCCGCCTGCCGCTGATCCTTTTCCTCTTTATCGCCGCCGACCTAGTGCCTCGTGTCCTGATGCGTCGACGTGAACACGGCGGTGTCCGTGCCGCCTTCAAAGAGGTCGTCGCCGAGCGCTGGCCGCTACAACGCCTCGTGGTCGTGTTG
>JBATUU010000428.1:0-5706 GCA_049671385.1 Ornithinimicrobium sp.
CGAGAAGCTTCGGCCTGACCCAAGGGGATGGTGTTGACCCCACTACGAATCGCCTCACAGACGAAGGCTGCGTGATAGACCGACAGGCCCAGTACGGCCAAGCGAAAGTTGAGATCCAAGATGAAGGTGTCCGAGTCGCGCGATGCTGGCTCGAAACCCAACTGACCCCACAGGCCGAGACTGGTGAACAGGATGATCAGCGTCAGTGGGGTGTTCCGGATCAGCGTGACGTAGGCCGCCCCAGCGGTGCGCAAGATGCCGACGGGGGAGAGCCGCAGGATGGCAACGAAGGTGCCGATGATGAGCGCGAAGAGCCCGGACAGCAGAGCCAGCTTGATGGTCATCCAGAAGGCACCCCAGATGTCGAACTGCTCGAACAGTTCAATCATTCGTGCTCCTCACGCCGATCGTTCGGATGAACTGGTCGGTATACCCGAGATCTGGGGCTCGGGTATAACGACCAGCGCTTGTGTGGCGTCACACCCACCGGGGACGCCGAAACGGCTCAGCCGCAGTCGCCGCCGAACTCTGGCGGGTTCATCTCAGAGTTGACCTCGTAGTCATCGCCCAGGTTGTCGGCGATGATGGTGTCCATCGTGCCGTCTTCCCATAGGCCTTCGACGATGCCGTTGACGTCTTCACACGTGTCAGCATCCTTCGGCAGGCCGACGCCGTAGCGCTCTTCGCTGAAGGTGTCACCGACGACCATGAGCTGTCCGGCGTACTGCTCCTGCGCGGCGAAGCCAGCCAGAATCGCATCGTCGGTGGTGACGGCTTGGATTGTGCCGTTGGCCAGCTGGCTGACGCACTCGGAGTAGGTGCCGTATTCCTGCAGTTGGACCCCCGGCACCTCCTCCTTGACATTGGGCGCCGACGTCGATCCGGTCACCGAGCACAGCACCTGACCATCGAGGTCCTCTGTGCCAGTGATGTCGCTGTCTGCTGCCACCAGCAGACTCTGACCGGCGGTGAAGTAGGGACCGGCGAACTGGACCTTCTCTTTCCGCTCATCCGTGATCGAGTAGGTGGCAAAGACCATGTCGACCTGGCCGGTCTCCAACAACGTCTCACGCTGCGCCGAAGGCGACTCCTTCCAGGTGATGTCGGACTCGGACATTCCCATTTCTTCAACGACAGCCTTGGCGACGTCGACGTCCATGCCGGAGTAGGAGTCGCCCTCCTTCAGGCCGAGGCCTGGCTGGTCGAACTTGATGCCGATGGTGACGCCCTCGGAGGAGTCGCCGCCGCCCTCGGCGGCTTCGCCGTCGTCGCTGCCGGAGTCACTCTCGGAATCTTCGCTGCCACAGGCGCTCAGAGCGAGAGCTGAGGCTGCGAGCACTGCTGCCAAACGGAAAGGGGTGCTTTTCATGAGGGGGTGTCTCCTTAGTTGGTGATGATCTTGCCGAGGAAATCCTGGGCACGTTCGGACTGCGGGTTCGTGAAGAATTCTTCAGGCGTGTTGCGCTCGACGATGGCCCCGTCGGCCATGAACACGACGTTGTCGGCTGCTTTGCGGGCAAATCCCATCTCGTGGGTGACGACGATCATGGTCATGCCTTCTTTGGCCAGTGAGACCATGACGTCCAAGACTTCATTGATCATCTCGGGGTCCAGGGCCGAGGTCGGCTCGTCGAACAACATCACCCGGGGCTCCATCGCCAGCGACCGGGCGATAGCCACGCGCTGCTGCTGACCACCTGAGAGCTGCGCCGGGTACTTATTGGCCTGGTGGGCGATACCGACACGGTCGAGCAGGTCCGTCCCCTTCTTCTTGGCCTCGGCACTCTTGACACCACGGACCTTCATCGGTCCAAGGGTGACATTCTCCAGGATCGTCTTGTGGCTGAAGAGGTTGAACGACTGGAACACCATGCCCACGTCGGCGCGCAACCGCGCGAGTTCCTTGCCTTCGGCAGGCAACTCATCGCCATGGATGGTGATGGTGCCGGATTCGTAGGTCTCGAGACGGTTGATCGTGCGGCACAGTGTCGACTTGCCCGAGCCCGAGGGGCCGATGACAACGACCACTTCACGCTCGTGGACCGTGAGGTTGATGTCCTGCAAGACGTGCAGGTCACCGAAGTGCTTATTGACGTTCTCCAGAACGACGAGGGGCTTGCCCGGTTCCGGGGTGCTTTCGGCCATTTGCGCACCCTAGCCATAAGTAAGCGCTCTCGGGAAGGGTCGCCCACTCCGATACCAAATCGTGTCCTGGCGCACCGATCGTGCGAGAAGTCAGCGCGTGCTGCCTTGCACCTGACTCGCTGAACGGCGGCGGCGTCGCAGCCACGGGATCACGGCGAGTGCCAGGAGGCCCAAGACCAGCAACACAAAACCGCCGGCGCCGACGGCGTCCACCGCGTTGGCAACCCACTGTTGGACGCCCAGAGCGGCGTCAATCACTGGATCGCTGGGATCGCCCCCGCGCAAGACTTGGATTTCCCACCAGCCGTAGTAGGCGACGTAGGCGCCGACGAGCACGATCAAGATCGCTGCCAGGGTCGGCGCGATCGCACCGAACCGGCGGGCGCGGGCCACGACTGCTCCCTGCGCGAGAGCAACTGCGATGGCGGCTGCGCCGACCACGAGTCCCATGCCGAGGGCATACAACACGAACAGCACCAGCCCCCCAGCGATGTCATCTGAGCGGAATGCCGAGACCACCACCGCCAAGAACGGTGCGATCGTGCAGGTCAGACTCGCGAGGGCATAGGCGACACCAAATCCGAACATGGACCCGAACGAGGATGTGACCGGGCCTGAGCGGCGCCAAACCTGTGGCATCGCGAGCGAGCGCCCGGATAGTTGCCAGATGCCGGCCGCGATCAGAAGCAATCCAACCACCAGACTGAACCACGGCAGGTACCGCTGCACCGAACTGGCGACTGGAATGACAGCAAGGCCGAACACCGCAAAGACGGAGGCGAATCCAGCGGTCATCGCTGCCGTCATCCGCACCGCGCGCACGACAGCCGTCCCGACCTTGGGGTCATCGTCGCCGGTGACCAGCAGTGAGAGGTAGGCGGGCAGCAGTGCGAAGCCGCACGGGTTCAGCGCCGCGAGCATGCCAGCCGCTAGGGCGAGGGCCGCGGTGCCGTCGAGCATGTCAGCCCGCGACCTCGGCGACGGTCTCCCGCAGTTGCTCGTCGGAAAGGAACTCCCCGTCGGTGACTACCTTGCCGTCAGCATCGAGGATCACATAGGTGCTCTGCGCGGTGATTTCGAAGTGCTGCCAGACCACGCCCGGCTCATCGATGAGGTGCGTGGGGCCCTCGATGTCCTTGGCTACACCCTCGATCTCGCTGGACTCGGCAGCGCCCCCGACGCCGACCACGTTCACCTCGCCGTCGTACTCGTCTGCTAGCTCACCAACCGTTGGAGCTTGCGCCAAGCACGTCGGGCACCACGGTGCCCAGAACCACAGCACTGCCGGTTTTCCGGCCAACTGCGCGCCCTCGAATGCCTCGCCCTCAAGTGTCGTGGCGGAGAAGGACAGGTCAGCGCCGCCAGCAGCCGGGGCCGCCTGAGCACTGTCGCTGTCACCGGAGTCAGCCTCGACGGAGTCCCCGTCGGTCGATTCGCTCTCGGAGGCTTCGGTCGCCTCGTTGCTCTCCTGCTCAGCCGCGGTGTCTTCCGTCGCCGAATCCGCGCTCGCAGCTGGCTCGGTTTCGCTCTGGCCGCACCCCGACAGGGTGAAGGCGCCTGCGGTCAGCGCGGCGATCAGTGCGTGTCGGATCGACATGTGTGGTTCCTCTTCTATGTGTCCATGGCGGGAATGGAATCTGTTGGTCGGTCTCTTCCCGCTTCTAGGAACAGCCTGAGGTACGAAGATACGTCCCGACCATGACAGGACCATGACAATGTCGGCAGCCACACACCCTGCGCTCGGCGCCCAGCGGTTGCTGCGCCGGTGTGTGGCTTGGGTATGCGGCATGGCGCTGGTGGCGCTCGCGGGATGTAGTGGCATCAGCGGTGACGGTGGCGCGTCGAACGCCGGTGGTGACTCCAGTGCGCAGACCGCTCCTGCGCGTAGTTCGGCCTTGGTGGATATGCGCAATGAGGACTTCCCGGAGCCGTTGATCGACCCGGACGAAGTGCGCAGCGGTGGTCCGCCACCCGATGGCATACCCCCGATCGATGAGCCGACGTATATCTCGGTCGCAGACGTGGATTGGCTGGAGCCGCGCGAGCCGGTGCTGACATTGACGATTGACTCAGCGACGCGGGCCTATCCGGTGCGCGTGATGACCTGGCACGAGATCGTCAACGACTCACTGGGTGGCGTGCCGGTCGCAGTCACGTATTGCCCGCTGTGCAACTCCGGGGTGGCCTTCAAACGGGAGATCGATGGTGAGGTGCTGACCTTTGGGACCTCGGGTCGTCTCTATCAAAACAACTTGGTTATGTATGACCGTCAAAGCGAGTCGTTGTGGCCGCAACTGACCGGTGTGGCCTCGATCGGAATCATGACGGGCACCGAGCTGGGCGCCATACCGATTGGAACGGTGGCTTGGTCGGACTTCGCCCAGGCACATCCGGACGCCAATGTGCTCTCCCAAGACACTGGCTTTGATCGGGACTATGGCGCGAATCCGTATGTCAACTATGACGATCTGGACCAAGACCTGCTCTTCGACCCGGGTCAAGAGATTGACCCGCGACGCCCACTCAAGGAGCGGGTCATCGGGTTGGGCGGGCAGGGCTCGGCCGTTGCGGTGTTGCGCGGCCACCTTGTCGATGCCGAGCCGCTGAGCCTTGATGTAGGCGGTGATCCCGTGGTGCTCTTTCACCAACGGGGGCAGAACTCGGCGCTCGACAGCCGTGAGATCAGCGAGGGCGCAGATATCGGCACGGTCGGAGCCTTTGTGCCCGAGGCGGGCGGGGAGTCGCTGACATTCTCGCGCAGCAGTACCGGATTTCTCGACGATCAGACCCGCAGCACGTGGGACATCACCGGGCAGGCCACCGCGGGGCCGCTTGTCGGTGAACGCCTGCAACCCGTGAGGCATCTCGACACCTTTTGGTTTAGCTGGGTGTTGTCCAACCCTGACACTGCGATCGTCGGCTCCAACTGACTGAGCGCACCCAATGTCGCACACGCCGACAGCCCTAGTTGCACGGTTGCATCAGGGCCACCTGCCCTGATGCACCCGAGATGGGCACCTGCCGTAGATCGCGCCGTGACCGTGATACGGCGGATTGAGCTCATCGGCGCCACACGAAGCCAATAAATAGTGCACTCCGTCGACGGTGGCGGTTTGTACGACCTCGAGCTGGTCGAAGGGGCCCGGTCTGGTCAGCGGAGGCTGGACGGTCCAGCCGGTCAAGTCGGTGGACGTGGCGTGTGCGACCACGCCGCGCCCCCGCTCGACCCCAGGCAGTCGGGCGGTGATCAACATGTGCCAGCCGGTGCCGGAGGGGTCGGGGTAAACCCACGGGTCCCGCCACTGCTGTTCCTGGCCGGTGCCCCCATCCACGCTCTCGTACCACTGGGGATCAGCGCTCACTAGCGGCTGGTCGCCGAATCGCTGCCAATGGATCAAGTCGTCGGAGTCGGCTCGACCGATTCGCTGGACCATATAACCCTGAGCGCGGGAACCACCGGTATAGAACAGGTGGTAGCGCTGCGGTCCGCGGACCACTGACCCCGTCCATGTCGTGAGGTCGTCCCAGCTTTCTGAGGTGCTCCTCGGGGCGAGTGCGTCG
>JBATUU010000429.1:0-4665 GCA_049671385.1 Ornithinimicrobium sp.
CAACCCGGGTCCCAATCTTCGTCGCAGCCCAATTCCTCTTGCAGACTCCCCACCAGCGTTACAGTGCTGAGGCCCTCTTGCTGAGGCAAGTCTCGACGTGTCGGCGATGACGCCGACGAGGGTGCAATGGCTACAGCCGATAGCACGGCAGCGCTTACCACAGCAGAAATGAACCGACGCGACATTGCGACTCCCAGACTCAACAATACTGTTTCACGCCGCATCTATCGGCGCGCGAGGTATCTAGACCGTAAGACACATTCGCTTCCACCGCTACAGATCTCACTGCACACCCCATGCGTCTGCGCCTGAGGCAGCGCGGTGATGGGTGATATCGCGCTGTCAGCTGTGCTTGACACAGCGCGCGGACCACGGCCGCACTTCGAGCCTCCCGGCAGCGATGGCGTCCCCGCACGTGTCGCATTCGCCGTATGAGCCCTCATCGATTTTGGCCAGTGCCCGGCGAACTTCGACCAGCGCTGCTCCGAGCGTGTCGTGGGCTTGCACCGCATTGAGCCGATCCACCGCCATCGCTGTGCCATCGCCGACTCGCTTGCCGAAGCTGATGGTGCCCTGATCGGCGTGTGGCCTGGTCAGCACCTCACGCTGCGCGACAAGGTCTGCCTCCTTGGCGAGGAGCTCAGCGTGAATCTGCTGTGACATCGGCCCAGCATGGCACCACATACCCGCTCGCGAATATTCATGCCAGGTGTGTCAGTGGGCTCAACTATCATCGACTCCTTCATTCGCACTCTCCCCAATCGCACCCGACAGGCCTGCAGCACCGCCTTGAAAGGACCACCGTGGCCATCATCGAGGCACATGACCTGACCAAGACCTACTCGTCAAAGTCGGGGACCGTCTATGCCTTGGACGGGCTCGACCTCTCGGTGCAAGAGGGGCAGGTCAAAGGCCTGCTCGGGCCCAACGGCGCCGGCAAGACGACGACCGTCAAGGTGCTCAACACATTGATCACGCCTGATTCGGGCAGCGCGAGCGTGGGTGGCGTTGATGTGCTGTCCAACCCGCAGGAAGTACGCCGGATGATCGGTGCCTCCGGTCAGTACGCCGCTGTCGATGAGAACCTCACCGGCCTGGAGAATCTTGAGATGGTGGGACGGCTCTACCACTTGGGGATCCGGCGCTCGAAGCAGCGAGCGGTGGAGTTGATCGAGTCTTTCGGACTCACCGAAGCGGGCAACCGTCCTGTCAAAGGCTTCTCCGGCGGGATGCGTCGACGCATTGACCTCGCTGGCGCCCTGGTGAACCGGCCGCGGATCCTGTTTCTCGATGAGCCCACCACGGGGCTTGACCCGCGCAGCCGTTTTGGCCTCTGGGACACCATCAACGACCTGGTCAAGGAGGGCACCACGGTGCTGCTGACTACTCAATATTTGGAAGAGGCCGACTTCCTCGCTGACGACATATCAGTGATCGACTCCGGCAAAGTGATCGCTGAGGGCACCTCTGATGAACTCAAGGCCCAGGTGGGTGGCCACCGGGTGGTGGTGTCATTGGTTGATGCCGCAGACAGTGATGCCGCCCGGTCCATTCTGGGTGAGCACGGATCGGCTCAGCCGGGGGTCAGCGACGACGGTCGCCAGTTGGATGTGTCTGTCGAGGAGGGCCCCACGGCCTTGCAACGCATCCTGGCCGACCTCGACCGACAAGATCTGCGCATCCACGATGCAGGAATGCGCCGTCCCACCCTGGACGACGTGTTCCTGCGGCTCACGGGCCACAAGGCAGAGGACGATTCTGAGGACATGAGTGACGAGGAGAAGTCGGCATGAGCACCAGCACAACTGTCACGCGCAACACTCGTGAGCCGCTGCAGCCTGAGGTGACGGGCGCGTTCGCCACGTGGTTTGCCGATGGGTTGACCGTCACGTGGCGCAATGTCAGCAAGATCAAGCGCAGCCCGGACATGCTCGTCTTCGCAGTCCTGCAGCCGATCATGTTCGTGCTGCTCTTCAGCCAGGTGTATGGCGGGATCATCCAGATTGATGGTTCGGACTACACGAACTTCTTGATGGCCGGGATCTTTGCTCAGACCGTTGTCTTCGGTTCCACCTTCTCCGGTGCCGCCATGGCTCAGGACCTCAAGGAAGGTCTGATCGACCGCTTCAGAACGCTGCCGATGAACCCGTCGGCTGTGCTGATCGGGCGCACCAACTCCGACCTCGTGCTCAATGCGATCTCGATGGTCATCATGATCTTGACCGGCTTCGTTGTCGGTTGGCGCTTTAACAACGGGTGGCTGTCGTTCTTTGCGGGCGTGGCCCTGCTGTTGCTGTTCTCCTACGCCTTCAGTTGGGTGATGGCGCTGCTGGGCATGATCGTGCGGACTCCGGAGACGATCAACAACGCCTCATTCATGATCCTGTTTCCGATCACCTTTATCTCCAACGCGTTCGTTCCTGCCGAGAGTTTGCCCCGCCCGCTCGAGATCTTCGCCAACTGGAACCCCGTCTCGGCACTGGTTCAAGCCGCCCGAGACCTGTTTGGAAATACCCAGGCGGGCGTCGTGCGCGACACGTTCGGAATTCAGCACCCGGTGATCACCGTGTTCATCGGTGTCGCACTCCTGCTGGGAATTTTCGTGCCGCTGTGCATCCGACAGTTCGCAAGGACCAGCTCGCGCTAAAACCGACCTGGGGTATCCCCCATGAGGGGTGAGAGCGAGACACCCCTACGCTGCTTCAGTCGCGGCGCGCTCGCGCTTCCTCGGCTCTGGCCGCCATGTGGTCCTCGGCTGGATAGACGATCTCTTCCAAGCACAGGCCGTGCGCTGGCATGACTGTCACGGCTGGATGGCGTTGCTCAGCCGCGAGGACGGTAGCGGGCCACTCGTGTGGAAACTGTCCGATGCCGACTTTGACGATCGCTCCCACGAGCGCGCGGACCATGCTGTGGCAGAAGGCGTCGGCCTCCACAGTGGCCACGACCGTGCCGTCAGCCGTGCGACTGGCCTCAAACCGCAGCAAGGTGCGGATTGTGGTGGCGCCCTCGCGCTTGCGGCAGAAGGCCGCAAAATTGTGCAGGCCCAGCAACATCTGCGCTGCCTGATTCATAGCCGCAACGTCCAGGGTTTGCTTGTATCGAACGGTGTCGAACCGGCGCAGCGGATCAGCCGTGGCCGGGCGGTCACACAGCCGGTAGGTGTAGCGGCGCAGCAGCGCCGAAAAGCGAGCATCGAAACCGTTCGGTGCACGGTGAACCGACCGGACGACGATGTCGCTGGGTAGTAGACCGGTGAGCCGGGCTCGCGCCGAATGTTCCGGGGTCCGCTGCGTCCGGCCCGGGATCCCCAACCATGCCTGCTCGGCAATATCGAGGTGGGCCACCGACCCCCGCGCATGCACTCCGGCATCCGTTCGACCGCCGACCGTGAGCACCGGGGGCTGGGTACGGAGCACAGTGCCCCAGGCCTGCTCCACCGTCTCTTGCACCGTGCGCAGCCCCGGTTGTTTAGCCCACCCCGAGAAGCGCGTGCCGTCATACGCCAGATCCATCCGGATCCGCACATTGCTCCCCTCACCCGGCACGATCAACGATCCTATGCTGCCGCCCACGTCGCAGCGGTCGGCACCACGACATCCACTCCCGCAACTGCCTAGGTGCAACCAAAACGTTGCGCACCATCGCGTTATGTGCAACTATAAAGTTGCACTCCAACGACAGGAAAGCGATGAGCGAGTCCACTGACCGCATCGAACGATCGATTCACATCCATGCCGACGCCGACAGGGTCTGGGGGTTGATATCTGAGCCTGGCTGGTGGATCAACGACGGCACGATCGCCGAGCACCGGATCGAAAGTAGTGGCGATGTGCACACCGTGCACGACCCGACGCATGGGGCCTTCCGCATCACAACGCTGCGGCTGGACTCTCCCAACTATGCATCGTTCGGGTGGGGTGGTGGTGAAGACAAGTCCGCTGAAGCACACACCAACCTGATCGAGTTCTGGATCGACGAGCACCCCGATGGTGGCGTGTTGCTGCGCGTGATCGAGAGCGGCTTCGACTCGATGAATGTCTCCGAGCGGCAGCGGCGAGCGAGCTTCGAGGACAGCTCGGAAGGCTGGCAGACCGAGTTGGCGGCAGCACAGACGTTGCTGAGTCAAAGGGACGACGAGCAGTGAACGCGACCACGCCAACAACTGCCCCAGCTGCGATCTTCGCGGCCCTCGGCGATGAGACCCGGCTGGAGATCCTGAACGTCCTGAGTGATCACCCGGCAGGCGCCTCGGCAACGACCCTTGCGGGCGGCATACCGATGACCCGTCAGGCAGTGAGCAAACATCTGCAGGTGCTCAACCAGGTTGGTCTGGTCGATCATCAGCGCCATGGACGAGAAGCCCGGTACGCCGTACGCACTCAGGAGTTGACGCGGTGGGCTGACTGGCTTCAAGACATCGGCGACCAGTGGGAACGCAGACTGCACGAGATCAAGACGCTGGCCGAGCGGATCTCCGAGGACTCAGCAACTCGGTCAACAGAGCACGACCGGGCCTGAGCCGTCCTTCCACTGGCTGAGCGTCTCGTTCGTCAATGACCTCCTTACAAGCCGGTCTTTTGCGTTGAAGGCGATCTTCCACCGCGGTCAGCACACAGCAAAGCCGCCCCAACCCATCACGGGTGAGGCGGCTTTGGCGTATGA
>JBATUU010000430.1:0-2186 GCA_049671385.1 Ornithinimicrobium sp.
CTGCGCTACAGCACCGAGCACGAATGGGTGCGTGAGCAAGGTGATGGCGTTGTCCGCGTGGGGATCACCTCCTACGCCCAGGACGCGCTGGGGGATGTGGTGTACGTCAGTTTGCCGGAGGTCGGTGAGTCTTTGGCGAGGGCAGACGCGTGCGGCGAAGTCGAGTCCACCAAGTCCGTCAGCGATCTCTACGCCCCGCTGGCGGGTGAGATCACGGCGGTGAACGAGGCCCTTGACGCCACCCCCGAGGTGATCAATACCGACCCCTACGGCGAGGGCTGGATGTATGAGCTAAAGCTGGCGGATCCTGGGGCTCTGGACGCCCTGATGGATGTCGAGGGGTACCGCGAGCACGTCAACTGACGCCGCCTGCTGACACTGACTCGGCCCGCTGCTCTAGGCTGGCTTATCCGATGCACCTAAGTGAAGAAGGAGGTCCTCGCGTGAGTGATCGAGAGCGAGAGCATCACGTGCCGGGGTCGGACCCCACAACGGCGCGTATTCAGCCCGGGGTGGACGTTCCCGCCACGGACTACTCCTTCGAGGACGATGCGCCCCGGTTATCTGCCGAGGATCAACAGACAGTCGATGCGTTGCGCCCGGGTACGGCGCTCCTGATGGTGCTTCGTGGCCCGAACTCGGGTGCGCGGTTCTTGCTCGATGACAACGAGGTGGGGTCCGGGCGCCATCCCGAGAGCGACATCTTCCTCGACGATGTGACCGTCTCGCGCCGACACGCGGTCTTTGTGCGGGACGACTCGGGCTACCGGGTGCGGGACGTGGGCTCGTTGAACGGCACATACGTGAACCGCGAGCGCATCGATGAGACCGCGCTCGCTGCCGGTGACGAGGTTCAAATCGGCAAGTTCCGCTTGATGTACTTCCTCGGGCGGCAGTGACCCACCCCAGCACCGCGGGCGGCCCGCCGGGGCCGGGAGGTATGCCGATCGGGTACGTGGTCAACGTCCTGAGTCAAGAGTTCGACGGGGTCACCGTCAGCAAGATCCGATTCCTGGAGACCCAGGGCCTGGTCAATCCGGAGCGAAGTGACAGCGGCATCCGCGTTTTCGCGCAGGAGGATCTGCAGCGACTTCGGTACATCTTGACCGCACAGCGAGATCGCTTTTGGCCGCTGCGGGTGATCAAGGCGCACCTGGAGCACATCGAGCGCGCGGGCCTGCAACCGGAAGCGTCGGGCCCGCCGACGCAGGGAGCAACGCAACCGACTCAAGAGGTTGCTCAATTAGCCGGCGCAGCAGCCACCGACACTCCACCACCCCCAGCAGTCGAACCTCCGATTCGTCGTCGTTCGGTGCGGGTGACCCCCATCGAACTACGCGAACGCACCGGTTTAGATGCTGCGACATACGGGGCGTTGAAGTCCTTTGGTCTCTTGCGCACAGATCTAGCTGGGCGGCACGGAGTGGAAGACATCGACATTGCCGAGCAGGCTGCGGCGCTGGCAGGGTATGGCATCGAGGCCCGCCACCTACGGCTCTTTCGCGTCGCTGCCGATCGCGAAGTTGGCTTGGCTGAGCAGATCCTGGAGCCGCTGCGTCGGCGTCGTGCGCGCGGTGCTCCAGGTCCAGACCCCGAGCAGGTCCAAGCCGATATCGTCGCTCGATCTCTAGCGCTCCATACGGCGTTGGTGCGCGCTGGCCTGCGGTCCCACCGTTGAAGGCGACGGCGGTCACAGCAACAGCGAGCGCAGGATATTTCGGTGCGCCGGAGGTACGGTGTGCTGGTGAAAGAACTGGACGTGCTCGGCGTGCGGGTTGAGATGCCAACAAACAGTCCCATCGTGTTGTTGCGCGAGCGCGAAGGGCAGCGCTACCTGCCTATTTGGATCGGTGCCCCGGAGGCGACGGCGATCGCTTACGCGCAGCAAGGCGTCGAGCCTCCTCGCCCGCTCACCCACGACCTGATGGTCACGATGATCAGCGACCTCGGGCACGAGTTGGAACAGGTGCACATCACGTCGATGAAGGACGGTGTGTTCTACGCCACCCTTGTCTTTGACAGCGGAGAGCGTTTGATCGAGTCCCGTCCCTCTGACGCGATTGCCTTGGCGCTGCGTTCCGCTACCCCAATCTGGGCCGAAGATGAACTGCTCGATGCCGCTGGCATCACGATGGCAATCGAGGATGAGGACGAGGTCGAAAAGTTTAAAGAGTTTCTCGACTCGG
>JBATUU010000431.1:0-2029 GCA_049671385.1 Ornithinimicrobium sp.
CTCAGAAATGGCAGACGTTTGGGTTGCGAGATTCCAAGCCGGGTATGGATGGCACCGCTACGTGACGCAGATCGAAGAACGGCAGCTGCCATCTCCCAACCCGAGCATCGTTGATGATCAGGTCCCAGCAGGCTGGCGGATGCCTAAGGACCGCATTCTCACCCATCGACACGCCCCTGGGTGAAATGATCAACGTCTAGATCCATATCGCTGACCGTTCCTCTATTGACACAGAGCTGGGTGATTCAATGTTCACCGGTTGGTTGCTGTGCGACATACGGGATAATCAGTGGTGTGATCGCACCCGTTCTGCGTGGGAGCCGCGTTGTGCTGCGCGGGTTGAAGGTTAGTGACAGGGCCGGTCGGCAGCGTTGGGGTTGGGATCAGGAGATCGAGCGCGGTTACGGCCATGCGAGCGACACTCGTGCCATGACCGACGATGAAGCGGACGCGTGGTTCGATGCCGCTACGTCGCGGCAGGGTGAGAACGCCTGGATGATAGAGATCTCCGGCGAGCTTGCGGGAGTGACTTCCTTGCACTCGTTGAGCCAGCCCGACAGGAAAGCCCGCTTCGCCATCGGCATGTTTGCCTTTGAGTTTCTTGGACACGGTTATGGCACAGAAGCCACCGCCCTAGTGCTGCGCCACGCGTTTGAGTCCTTGAACCTGCATCGAGTGGACCTGCGGGTGTTGGCCTTCAACGACAGAGCTATCGCCTCCTACCGCAAGTGCGGCTTCCGCCAGGAGGGCCGCGAGCGTGAGAGTTGCTGGCTGGAGGGCAACTGGCACGACGACATCATCATGGGTGTCTTGTCCGACGATTACACCGCACTTTTTCGGTAGTCAAACCTCGCCCGGCATCGCTGATCAGCATCTGATGGCCAGGCGAGGCAACTTGAGTCAACGCAAGGCCGAGAGAGGAGAGAATCCGATTGCATCTGTCGATTCCCGACGTCAGCATGTCGGTGTGGAGTTCACCTTGTATTCGTGCTTGTTCTGATGGCCACTCTGACGTTGTTTTGCGGCTTGCCGGGGTCGGGCAAGACGACGCTCGCCAAGCGGCTTGAGACAGCGGGGTCCGGCGTGCGGGTCTGCACTGATGACGTCCAGGCCGAACTCGGTGTTTCGCAGCAAGATTCTGAGTTCCACGGTCGCCTTCAGGTGGTCCTCTACCGGTTTGCTCTCGAACTGCTCGACCACCACGTCGATGTCATCCTCGAAGACGGGCTCTGGACGCGCTCGGAACGGGATGAGAAGTTCGCAGACGCCCGTCAGCGCGGTGCACGCGTCGTGCTTCACGTCTTCGATGTGCCGCAAGAGGTCCTGTGGGCTCGCCTCCAAGACCGCCACGCTCAACCGCTTGCGGGGTCGTACGTGATGACCGAGGCGGAGCTCGATCGGGCCTGGCGCATCTTCGAGCCCCCCACGGACAGCGAGTTCGCTGAGATCGATGAGACCCACTTCCATCGGCACTCAAGCCTCAAGGATTAGCGATGTTGGGATGCCACGCCGTCATGAGGATTCCGGGTGTCTTCGCCAACAGCGGAAGTAGCCTTTACTGTGTTCTGGTGAGAATACTGGGGTAATGGGCACACCTTCTCGGAGTTCAGATGATGCGTCACGTTTGCGTGGCACGGAACTCATTGCGCGAGCAGCAGCGGCGCTGAACCCTCAAACGAGTGAAGGCGGTGTGTGGCTCGCCGATGTGGGTGCAGCGGTGGAGGCACCGAACGGTGACATCTTTACCGGCGCTAGCATCGGTGGCTATCTGTCGATCTGCGCGGAACAGGGTGCGTTGAGTCAGCTGGTTTCCCGCAGCGGGCCTGTGATCACGCGCGTGGTGGCGGTCTGGCGAGATCCGCGAAGCGAGGACCTGTTCGTAATTCCTCCGTGTGGGCGTTGTCGTGAGGCTATGAGAGTGCTGTCACAAAGCAACCTCGACGCGATCATTGTCCTCGGAGCGGACCGAAACATCCCTTTGCGGGAGTTGCTCCCCTTCTACGGTTGGTCCGCCGAACAGGTGTAACTG
>JBATUU010000432.1:0-3132 GCA_049671385.1 Ornithinimicrobium sp.
CCTGGTGCACCAGCGCGTGGGTCAACTCATGCTCGAAGATCTCGGCGTCGGCATCGGTTGCGAAGTAGCCGTGCTCCTTACCTGCACGGGCATACGTGAGCACCACTCGGTCGATGAGTTGCTTCAGGCTGTTTTCGCGGACCGGCGTGCCCACGGCGCCACGGAAGTACTTGGTGGTGACGATGGTGGAGGCATTGAGCGACCAGAAGTCAGGAAACTCCACGCCGTGCTGCTCAAAAATCACGGCACCGGTCTTCCAGTTGGTCTGGACGACATCACGCTTTTCCCAGGTCACCTCCTCGTACGGGTGGACTCCCGCAGTGGTGTAAATGCGCTGAATCTGCAGCCCGGCATTCGCCCGGCGCGAACGGGATTTGGCCCCGGTCGTCTCCGTCATAGTGAACTCCTCATGCGGTGGTGCGGTGGATGAACCTGAAAATGTGACGTGCTGTTCATGCTGTCAGCGAGCACTGACAAACCCTCCGGCGTTGCTTGGTGGGCTTGTGTGCTCTTCTGTCTTGCCGGACTCGGCGTCGGCGTCGGCCCGCAGCAAGGTGATCGCTGCTTCGAAGTCAGCCAATGAGTCGAACGCTTGGTACACCGAGGCAAACCGTAGGTAGGCCACCTCGTCCAGGAGGCGCAGCGGGGTCAAAATCGCCAGCCCCACCTCGTGCGCATCGACTTCGGCCTGGCCCAACGAACGAATCGACTCCTCGACGGTTTGCGCCAGTCGCTGCAGATCATCTTCGGAGACCGGCCTGCCCTGACACGCCTTGCGGACTCCGATCAAGACCTTGTCTCGGCTGAACGGCTCGGTAGCTCCAGAGCGTTTGATCAGCGCTAATGTCGCCGATTCAACGGTGCCAAAACGGCGCCCACACTCCGGGCACTGCCGCCGGCGACGGATCACCGTGCCGTCCTCCTGGACTCGCGAATCCACCACTCGGGAGTCGGTGTGCCGGCAGAACGGACAGTGCATCGCTCCTCCTTCGATGGGGAAGACCTGTGGATGGTCTGTGCACGGGCACCCTCAGCCTGTGCACAATATGTGGAGTAACCACATCGGTGTAACTACTAGATATAGGGATACTAAGTCGGCAGGTGCTCGGTTGCAAGACCCGACGCCAGGCGTCGGCGTGTCGCATCTACGATCCCTCTAACCCGCCAGCGCGAGGGCTAAAGGCATGACCGACGGTGCGCCGGCCGCCCGCACCTCTCGAGCAGCGACGGTCATCGACCACCGAGAATCCACCCGGTCATCGAGCAACAACACGGGCCCGCCCACGTCAGCGAGTGCTGCCCGGAGCTGCGAACCAACAGCGAACCGCTGCCACACCCCAGCCAGTCGAAAGGCACTGTTGCCCCCCGACTCCCCGACGGGACCGCCATCCACCACCTCAAGCGCGCCCAGCAGCGGCAACTGGCCAATGCGAGCGATCGCCTCGCCCAAGGAGGCAACGAGCACCGGATGTGAGCGAGATGGCATGGTGATGACACCGACCGGACGCTGCGCCCAGTCCCACTGGGACAACACGGTCACCAGCGCGCGGATCACCTCATCGCTGGCGGCCTGATCGCTGCTCAGCGCCGACCGCAGCTGGGCGCCCCACCCCAAATCGCTGAGCCGAGCCAGCGCGCGACCTGGCTGCGCCACTTCACCAGCCGACAACTTGCCTTTGACCTCGACGCCCAGGCGAGGCATTCCGCTGGGCCACTGGGCGCGCGGGTCGATCCGTACGCCCACCGAGGAGAGCGCGCCCGTGGCCACCGCCATTGCGTCACTGCTGATCTTGGCGTCGAACCACGGATCGGCGCACACATCACAGCGACCACACTCGGTGGCAGTTTCGTCATCGAGGCATTCCTGCAAAAACGCCATCCGACAACGCTGTCCGCGCTGATAGGTCACCATCAGCGCTGCCTCGCGCTCGCGGGCCGCGCTGACCCGCGCATAGCGCCCTTCGTCATACACCCATTGGGTGCCGGTGCCGACCCACCCGCCCCTGACCTTTTCCACCGCACCCTCGACGTCCAGCACTTTGAGCAGAAGCTCCAGCCGAGTGCGCCGGACGTCAACCAGCGCCTCCAGAGTCATCGTCGACAGTGGCGACGATGCGGAGCCGAGTGCTGCCAGCACGGCTTCGGCCTGATCGACGCGGGGCATCGCAGCGGAGGCAAAATAGGACCAGATGTCCCGGTCCTCCGAGCCGGGAAGCAACAGCACATCCGCGCGACTGGTCGCGCGGCCGGCGCGCCCGATCTGCTGGTAATAGGCCACCGGTGAGGACGGCGCCCCGAGGTGGACCACAAAGCCCAGGTCTGGCTTATCGAACCCCATGCCCAGCGCGCTCGTGGCGATCAGGGCCTTGACCTTGTTCTCGCGCAACGCCTGCTCGAGGTGCTCACGATCGTGTGGATCAGTGCGGCCGGTGTATGTCGCAACCTCGGCACCGACGCCGCGCAGCGCCTCAGCAGCATCGTGCGCCGCCGACACGGTCAAGCAATAGACGATGCCGCTGCCGGGCAGGTCCTCCAGGTGCTCCACCAACCAGGCGATCCGCTGCGTAGGTGTCAACTCCCCCAACACGCCGAGGCGCAGCGACGAACGCGCCAGCGGTCCACGGATTGTAGTGACCGACTCCGAGCCGCGAGCCAACTGCTCGGCGACGTCGTCGACAACCCGTGCGTTCGCCGTCGCTGTTGTCGCCAACACAGGGGTGCCCTCCGGCAAGCCCGCCAACAACGTGGCAATCCTGCGGTAGTCAGGTCGGAAGTCGTGGCCCCAATCGCTGATGCAATGAGCCTCATCGACCACCAACAGCCCACACCGGTCAGCGAGGTCCGGCAGTTGCTCGGCCCTGAAGCCGGGATTGTTCAACCTCTCGGGACTCACCAACAACACATCGACCTCGTCGGCGTCCAAGGCCAGCCGGACATCGGACCACTGCGCGGCGTTGGCTGAGTTCATGGTCACAGCCCGCACGCCGGCACGGGCAGCTGCCGCGACCTGGTCGCGCATCAGCGCCAGCAACGGGGAGACGATCAGCGTCGGACCGGCTCCGCGCTGGCGCCGTAGCCGTGTGGCCACGAAGTACACCGCCGATTTGCCCCAGCCGGTGCGCTGGACGACCA
>JBATUU010000433.1:0-6661 GCA_049671385.1 Ornithinimicrobium sp.
AGTGGATAGTGCGACCGAGATAGAAATCACGCCCTGTGCCACCGGATGCTTGAGTCGTCTGCGCCATCAGAATCACCCTTGTTCAAGAACTTCGTCGTCCTAGATTTCGTGACCCTATCTGTGCGTATGCCAGCGGTGTCAACAGACTGTCTGAAACCGTCGAGATTCGCCCCTCGAAATCATCGCGGCGTGGGTCTAGGGTGAGCAGCCGGGCCACTGAGATCTTGGCTCGACCGCCCCCTTTTTGAAGGAGTGAGCAATGCCGCTCGCAGAACGACTCAATCGCCTCGGCACTGAGACCGCCTTCGCCGTCGCACTCGCAGCGGCGGACTGGAAATCCAAGGGAAACGAGGTCTATCCGTTCCACCTGGGCGACATCAACATCCCGACCGCCGCCCACATCGTCGAGGCGATGAACAAAGCCATCGCCGACGGCAAGACGGGATACTGCCCGGGAGCCGGCATACCTGAGTTGCGTGCCGCCCTCGCTGAAGACATCGGGTCGCGCCGAGGGATGACGTTCGATCCCTCCCAGATCGTGGTGATGACTGGTGGCAAGCCGGTGATCACCAAGTTCCTACAGGCCGTGATGGACCCCGGCAAGGCAGTGCTCTATCCCAACCCCGGCTTCCCCATCTACGAATCCCAGATCGAATACTTCGGCGGCATCGCGTCGGCATACCGATATGTGCCCTCCGAGACCGGATTTTCGATCGACTTGGACCACTTGCGCGCCCAAATCACCGACGACACCGTCGCGATTATCTACAACGACCTGCAAAACCCGATCTCAGCGGAGTCCACAGCCGCCGAGCAAGAAGCCGTGGCGGCGCTCGCCATCGAACATGACCTATGGGTGCTGTCCGATGAGGCGTACTTCGAGATGAGATATGAAGGGTCATCCCGCTCCATCGCGTCGCTGCCGGGTATGGCCGAGCGCACGGTGATCCTCTACACATTCAGCAAGAAGTTCGCGATGACCGGGTCGCGGCTCGGATGCGCCGTGGCGCCCCCGGAGGTCGCCAAGGTCATGTCGACGATGAACACCAACGACGAGTCGTGCACCACCCACTATGTGCAATGGGCGGGCATCACTGCGTTACAGGGCACCCAGCAGCCGGTGGCCGATATGTTGGAGGTGTTGCGCGAACGCCGCGACGTGGCCTGCGAGTTGGTCAACGCAACACCGGGTCTGTCCGTTGATGTGCCGCGATCGACGTTCTACATCTTCCCGGATGCCACCGAGGCGATCGCGCGCGTCGGCGCCGCCGATGTGGCCGACTTTGCCACTCAGGCGCTGCACAACACCGGGGTAAGTTTTTGCACCCGCCGACACTTTGGGCGTCCGCAACCGGGGGAGGACCGCGAATACATCCGCCTCGCCTACTCGGGTATCAACGCTGAGCACATCACCGAGGGCCTGACCACGCTGAAGTCCTGGGTGGAGTCAACATGAGCCGTGTGGTGGTGACGGGGCGGGTCCCGGAGCCCGCGCTCGAGAGGTTGCGCGCGGAGCACGACGTGGACATGCACGACGAGGATGGACCGATCTCGAGGAATGCACTGCTGGCACAGGTCGCAGGCGCAGATGCCATCTTGAGCCTGCTGACCGAAAAGGTCGACGCTGAACTGCTTGATGCCGCTGGGCCCCAGCTGCAGGTCGTCTCCAATGTGGCGGTCGGCTACAACAACGTCGATGTGGCGGCCTGTGCCGAGCGCGACGTGGTGGTGACGAACACCCCGGACGTGTTGACCGAAGCCACAGCCGATATCGCGTTCGGGTTGATCTTGATGGCGACTCGCCGGCTCGGAGAGGGCGAACGCATCATCCGGTCACACACACCCTGGACCTGGGGCATGTTCTACCTGCTGGGATCGGGGCTGCAGGGCAAGACGTTGGGAGTCATCGGGCTCGGCGGCATTGGTGCTGCCACGGCCCGTCGGGCCAAAGCGTTCGGTATGACCATCGCTTACTCCTCACGGCGTGAGTGCGACCCAGGCATTGCCGAGGAGCTGGACGTGACTCGCCTGGACATGGACGAGATCTTGGCGCAAGCCGACGTGCTGTCGATCCACTGCCCGTACAGCCCTGCCACCCATCACCTCATCGGAGCCGAGCAGTTGGCGACGATGAAGGACACGGCATACCTGATCAACACCGCACGGGGGCCGATTGTCGACGAAGCTGCTTTGGCGCATGCCCTGCGCGAGGGGCAGATCGCCGGCGCGGGTCTGGATGTCTTTGAGCACGAGCCCACGGTCGATCCGGGTCTGTTGGAACTGGAGAATGTGGCGCTGGTCCCCCACCTGGGGTCGGCAACCATCGAGACACGCACCGCCATGGCGCAACTCGCCGCCGACAACGCGCTCGCGATCTTGGCTGGTGAGCCTGCGATCACTGAGGTGAAGCCTTAACAACCCCGGCGCACGTCTCAGTCTCGGGACAGGACGGCCATCAGTCGACGCGACGCATCAAGATGGCAGTGAACTGTTGGATCTTGCCCCAGGGCGTCTCGTGGTCCTCGCCCGCAGTGGAGATGAGCTCGAAGCCAGGAAACTCGGCGGCCAAGTCCTCGTGGGTGTACCGCACGATCGGCAGCCCGCTGCAGGTCAATGGCCCATCTGGGCCAAACGTCGCGACCACGAACCAGCCCTTGGGTGCCAGGTTGTAACGCAGTGACTCCAAGTAGTCGGCACGCTCATCCGGCTCGGTCAGGAAGTGTTAGACGGCGCGGTCATGCCAGAGCGCATATCGCCGGGTGCGGCGCATTTCCAGGACATCTTCGATGTCCAACACCACGTCGTCGCCGTCCGGCCCCAAACGCTCACGGACCTCTTGGAGCGCACTCTTGGACAGGTCTACTGCCGTCAGATCGGTGTAGCCACGTTCGAGGAGGTGGTCTACCAATGTCGACCAACCCGCGCCAACGTCGATGATCGAGCGCTCCTTGGGCACCTCGGTCTCATCCACTAGACCTAGGGACAGCCCGGGCACTGATTGCCACCAGGACACACCGTCCACATCGT
Organism: Ornithinimicrobium sp.; assembly: GCA_049671385.1. Lineage (GTDB taxonomy): Bacteria > Actinomycetota > Actinomycetes > Actinomycetales > Dermatophilaceae > Ornithinicoccus. Next base: position 3,028 of record JBATUU010000433.1, read on the forward strand.
GACCGGCATGCACCTGCTCCCAAAACGCCAAGCGGGCGGCGGCATCCTCGGGACGCTCAATCGCGGTATTCGACATCGGAACTCCTGGTTGAAGTGTCACAAATCCTTAAGATGCGAACATACCCATTCTTGACTATTTCAGACCTACATCTTCTTAGATGACAGAAATTTCGGCACCACCTCCTCCTGCGCAGTTGGGAGACCTATCGCGCATCGTCGACGGCGGTGACATGGATTGCGGCAGCGGTTTGCTACTGCTGATCACCCGGGCCATGCGCCGTCTGAACACCGGTGACGTCTTAGGGATCCGCAGCGCTGAGCCGAGCGTCAAAGTGGACTTGCCGGTCTGGGCCGAGCTCGTGGGGCACGACCTGGCGGCTGAGGCCGAGGAGTCCGGTGAGGGCCCGTGGTGGTTCGCGGTGCGCAAAAGCGTCAAAGTCTCCAGCGTGTTCAGCCTCGGCGAGCGCACTCCGGTCGGGCACCGGCTGTGGGCTTACACCAACTTCCACTGCAACCTGGCGTGCACCTACTGCTGCGCCGAATCCTCTCCCAAAGCAGCGGCCCGCAACCTCGACCCAGGTATCGCCCGCCAGGCTTTCAGTGAGTTTGCGGCCACGGGCGGCACTGAGCTGTACCTGACCGGCGGCGAGCCCTTCCTGCACCCACAACTCGATGAAATCGTCCGCGCCGGGGAGGGACTGGAGCGCACGATCCTGACCAATGCAATGGTCTTCGGGAAGGGGCGGCGACGTCAGATGTTGGAGGAGATGGACCGCTCGGTGCTTTTGCAAGTCAGCCTCGACTCGGCCACTGCGGCTTTGCACGACGCACAACGCGGAGAGGGTTCGTGGGCCAAGGCTATGGTCGGCATCGGTGAGGCGCACGAGCTCGGTTTCCGAGTCCGCATCGCAGCAACAATGTATGACGAAGACCCCAGCCGGGTGCAAGAGTTGCACGCCCGCCTCGACGAGATCGGCATCGATCACGAGGACCGAGTGATCCGCCCCGTCGCTGCAGAAGGTTTTGCCGATACCGGTATTCATGTGTCCATCGACAATCTCGAGCCGGAGCCAACCATCACCGCCGACGGCGCGTGGTGGCACCCGGTCGCGGTTACTAACCCCCACATGCGCATTCATGACGCGCCGCTTCCTATTTCTGAGATCTTTGGTGTTGTCCGGGACACCATGGAAGTCCAGGACGCAGCGACCCGAACCGGACGAGAGGTGTTTCGCTGTGCCTGATATCAAAGCCGCCCTGTCGTGGCTCTTCGCCCCCGCTACAGAGGAAGTCTCCAAGTCCCAGGCGATGAGTCTGACCTCGCTACGCCTGGTCGTGGGGATGATGTGGCTCTACAACGTCTCCTGGAAGCGCGCTCCCAACTTTGGCGAAGAAGCCGGCAACGGACTGTGGAAGTTCACCAACTACGCCGTCGAGTATCCCGTCTTCCCGCCATTCGCCTGGGTCGTCGAGACTCTCGTTCAGCCGGTCTTCCAACCGTTTGGTTGGGGCGTGCTGCTGTCCGAGACCGCGCTCGCGGTGTTGCTGCTGACTGGGACATACATCCGCTTCGCGGCACTGCTTGGCATCGCCCAAAGCGTCGCCATCGCGTTGTCTGTGGCCTTCGCGCCACACGAATGGCCGTGGGCGTACTGGATGATGATCGGCATACACGTGGCGTTGTTGTTCGCATCCTCAGGTCGCTACCTGGCCGTCGACGGAATGCGGGCCAAGGTGGTCAGCGGTTCGACCTTAGGACAGGTGTGGGGAGGGCTGGCAGTGCTCGTCGGCCTTTACAGCACGCTGCTGTCGTTCGGTGAGCCACTGGCCAGGCGCGGCCCGGGGCTGCACAACTTCGACCTTTCACTCAGCTTCGGCTACTACAACCTGCTCGGCGGCATCGTCCTGATTGTCGTCGGAGCACTGCTCATCGTGGCTGCGCGCAGCAACTCCGAGGTCATCGCCAAAGCCAGCGCCGGCCTCGCAGTTGTTGCCGGATTGTCCTTGCATGCCCAACTTGGTTTCACCGATCCCTTCCTGGGCGGCAACCCGACCTCGGCTGCGTTCTTGTTCTGCATCGGAGTCGTGGGGGCTGCGATCGCCTTCCTGCCCTCTCGGCAGGTCAGCAAGGAAGCGGTCTCTGCCTGAGCCGCCGCAACACCACTGTTCGATCCGTATCCAGCAGAAGGAGTGCCCATGAGCATCACCCGCCCAAGCACCGTCGGTCGTCGTTCCATCCTGATGGCGTCATCCGGTGTCCTGTTCCTGGCTGCCTGCGGCAGTGACGACAGCGACTCCAGTGGCGAAACGACCAGCGAGGACAGCGAAGAGGGCGGCGGCAGCGAGCCGTCAGGCCCGCTCAGCATCTCCGCGATACCCGACCAGGACCCCGAGTTGCTCAACCGCCTGTACCCCGATGTCGCGTCCCGATTCGCCGAAGCCACGGGCCTAGAGGTCGAATACCAACCGGTCACCGACTACACGGCCGTCGTACGTGCGTTTGAGGTGGGCGACGTCTACATCGTCTGGATGGGCGCTCTGACCGGGGTCCAGGCCGCCTCGCGGGTCGAGGGTGCTCAGGCCTTCGCCCAACGCGACATCGACCCCGAGTTCCACAGTCTGCTCATCGCCAACAGGTCAGCTGGGATCGAGCCATTCGATGACGCCGAGGGCATGCAGGCGTTGGAGGGCAAGACGCTGACATTCGGTAGCGAGACCTCCACCTCGGGCCGGCTGATGCCGCAGTTCTACATGGAGGAAGGTGGCCTTGACCTGGCCGACCTCAACGGCTCGCCCGGCTTCTCCGGCTCGCACGACGCCACCATCGAGGCCGTCGCCTCCGGCAGCTTCGAGGTGGGCGCGTTGAACGAGCAGGTATGGGAGGCCACAGTTGAGGCGGGCGAAGTCGATCTCACCGATGTGGTTGTCCTCTACCGGACGCCTCCGTACGCCAACTATCACTGGCTCGCCCGCCCCGATGTCGACGAAGTCTTCGGAGAGGGCACTTTGCAGTCTGTGACCGACTTGCTCCTCGGCCTGGACCCTGCCAACGAAGAAGACGCCGCCATCTTGGAGCTGTTCGGTGCCGAGTCCTTCATTGAAACCGAGAACTCTAACTACGACGGGATCAAGACTGTCGCAGAGAATCTGGACCTGCTCACGTGAGCTTAACCACTTGCGGCTTCGCTCAGCCGTGAGGACAGACCCCAATGCCCTCTGAGCCAGCCGTCGTCTCACTGCACGCAGTGGGACGACGGTTCGGTGCTCACGAGGCGCTGAGCGGCATCGATCTCATTGTCCAGCGCGGTGAGCGAGTCGCGGTGCTCGGCCCCAGCGGCGCTGGGAAGTCAACGCTGCTCGCGATCCTGAACGGCTCGATGCCGGCGACATCTGGCAGCGTCGAAGTGCTCGATGTTGACGTGGCGGCGATCACGCCGGCCCGCTTGCGCACGCTGCAACGGCGGATCGGGTTGGTCTCTCAGCGTCTGGACCTGATCGAACAGGTGCGCGTCCTGCACAACGTGAACGCCGGACGGTTGGGCAGGTGGTCGACCCCGAAGGCACTGGCCTCGCTTCTGGTGGCACGTCCGGATGACGAGGTACGCGAGGCATTGGCGGCAGTGGGTTTGCCGTG
>JBATUU010000434.1:0-4508 GCA_049671385.1 Ornithinimicrobium sp.
ACTCAGGGGTAGTCACCGACCCGCGTCGACTCCCCTCCGGGAGGGGCGTTCAATCCAGAACGCGGCAAGGCGTTACACCCAGGTCTGCGTCAGGTTGGTGCGGGACACTGTGTGGTAGACAGATCGCCGTTTACACAAAGTGAGGTCACGTCATGCCGCGCATGATCCGGCCGTTGCTGACGGCGGCCCTGCTCTCACTCGTCTTGTCCGGCTGCGGCAACGACGCGTGGAAAGACGTCGAGCCCGACCCTTCAGCGTTGGCCTTGGTGACTGAATACCGTGGTGGCACCGGCGCAGACGAGATCGACCATCGCTTGGGCGTGCTGCTGAGCGTGGCTCGTGATGAGCTGGGGGAGCCGTATGAATGGGGTGCCGATGGCCCCGAGATCTGGGACTGCTCCAGTTTTGTGCGCCACGCATACTCCGAAGTGGGGGTAGGTATGCCCCGCACCGCCCGGGCACAACGTGACTGGATGGCCGAGGGCAACGGAGTGCAAGTGGAGCCTGGTCAGGAGCAGCCCGGTGACCTTGTGTTCTGGGATGACTACCGCGGCCCAGAGGAGATAGGGCACGTGGCGATGGTGTGGGACCCGGCCGAGTCGAGCACGATCGAGGCGAGGACGCCGCAGACCGGCTACTACACCTATACGACCCCGGAGGACCATGAGATGTTCGAGATCTGGCGAGTGAGCGAACTCGCTGATCCCGTTGCCGCCGCCTGAACGTGAACCCGCAGTCGCTAGGGTGTCGGCCATGACCGACACCCCCCGTGATCCCGCATACAGCAAAATCTTGCTCGAAGAGTCCGAGATGCCCACCCAGTGGTACAACCTCGTGGCCGACTTGCCCGAGCCGCCGCCCCCGGCACTTCACCCCGGGACACATGAGCCCGCCGGCCCGGAGGACTTCGCGCCGCTGTTCCCGATGGCACTCATCGAGCAAGAGGTCAGCACGCAGCGCTACATCGACATTCCCGGGGGAGTGCTGGACGTCTACCGGCTGTGGAGACCCAGCCCGCTGTTCCGCGCGCGCCGTCTGGAGAAGTTGCTCGACACGCCAGCGCGGATCTACTACAAGTACGAGGGTGTCAGCCCGGCTGGGTCGCACAAGCCCAACACATCAGTGCCCCAGGCCTACTACAACCACCAAGAAGGCATCACCAAACTGACGACGGAGACCGGCGCCGGCGAGTGGGGTAGCGCGCTGGCCTTCGCGACGGCTCAATACGGGATGGAGTGCGAGGTATGGCAGGTGGCCGCCTCATACCGATCCAAACCGCACCGGCGCACCATGATGGAGATCTGGGGTGCCAGCGTGCACTCCAGCCCCTCAGAGGTCACCGAGTTCGGTCGCTCACTCCTGGCTGAGAACGCCGACCACCCAGGCTCGCTGGGGATTGCAATCTCTGAGGCCGTGTCGATGGCGGTCGCCGACACGAACACTCGGTATGCGCTGGGCTCAGTACTTAATCATGTGCTGCTGCACCAGACGATCATCGGCGAAGAGGCGTTGCTGCAGTTGGCCAAGGTCGGCGAGACCCCGGACCTGCTCGTCGGGTGCACTGGTGGTGGCTCCAACTTCGGCGGTCTGTCCTTCCCGTTCCTGCGCGAGAAGTTGGCGGGCCGGATGAACCCGGAGATCCGATGTGTCGAACCCGCCGCTTGCCCCACCTTGACCAAGGGTGAATATCGCTACGACTTCGGCGATACCGCCGGGATGACGCCGCTGATGAAGATGCACACGCTGGGCCATGACTTCATCCCCGAGCCCATCCACGCGGGTGGCCTGCGCTATCACGGGATGAGCCCGCTGGTCTCGCACCTCTACGAGCACGGCTACGTCACGGCGGCGTCCGTCCCACAGACCGAGTGCTTCGGTGCCGCCGTGCAGTTTGCCAAAGCCGAAGGCATCGTGCCTGCCCCCGAGCCTACGCATGCGTTGGCGACCGCAATCCGGGAGGCTCAGGCGTGCAGGGAGTCCGGCGAGGAGAAGGTAATCCTCACCGCCCTGTGCGGTCACGGGCACTTGGACCTGGCCTCATACGAGCAGTATCTTTCCGGCTCGATGGTCGACTACGACCTGCCGGATGAGCAGATCTCCGCAGCGATGCAGACGGTACCGACCCTCGGCTGAGCCCATCCTCCGAGGTGACGCTATCCGTCGGTGCCCTTGCTGGCGATGTGACTCCTGATGCGACTGTTGACGGCGGTGCCGAGGGCAGCCAGAAAGACCAGATCGAAGAACATCTGCGCGGTGACCAGCAGGCGAGAGAATCGCGCTGCAGCGTGGATTTCACCAAAGCCGGTGGTGGTCAGTGTCGTCATCGTGAAATAGAGAGCATCGGTGCGGGTCTCCAGGCCGACGAACTGGCCCGGCCTGTTCGCCTCTAGGACGAAGTAGGCGAGCGCAAAGGTCACCAGGACCAGGATGAGCAGCAGCGCCAGCCCACCGTAGGCACCGGTATCGGTGCTGTCGTCAGCGAACGCTAGCCACTGAACACGGACGATGTAGATCAGGAGTGCGATCGACAGGCCCGTGAGAGCTAGATTCAAGATCTCGGTTGACCCCCGGATATCGACAGGCGCGAAGTAGTAGGCCACAAGAACACCCACAACGGCAGCGAACAATCGAACGGGTGTGGTGAGATGAAAGGTGGTCATACCTTGATTCTGACGCTAAGACCGGGCTGAGCGTAGAGGACAGGCAGGACGCATACACTCATGCACCGTTCCGCTCGCCCTCACAGACTCCAGGTCCGCCGCTGTTCTCCTTGCGCTCCCCATTCCGCTTCGCTTTTGTCAGCGCGGTGGTCATCGCTCTGATGGTCACGACGGCTGTTGCTGTCACGATGAGCCTTCGCTCGTGTGACCCGATCTATCCGGACGACACATCCTTCGGGTCGAGCATCAGCACCGCAGGCATCCGGGCAGAGGACTCACTGGCTCAGGTCGACGCAGCCTTCGGGCGAGTGCCGATCGTACGAGCGTTCGATCCTGGGATGCCGTTGGCGTGGGACGAGCCCCGCAACCGCATCCTGCAGGGAAGAGACATCGTCACCTCCTTCCGGCCTCCGCCGAGCGAGGTGCTCTCCGGTGTCCACGACGACTTTTTCCGCCGCTGGTTCGCGGAGGCGCCAACCGACGTGCACGTGTACTGGTCCTACATCCACGAGCCCGAACCACTCATTGCCGAAGGCGCCTTCACCCGCGAGGAGTATTTCGAGGCGTGGTCCCATCTTCGAGAGCTGGCTGACGAGGCGTGCAATCACAAGATGCACCCGACACTGATCCTGACCGGCTTTACAGCCTCCAACGATGAACGCGACTATCGTCGCTTCGATCCCGGCCCGGAGGTCGTGGATGTGATCGCGTGGGATCCGTACAACGGGGTGTACGAACCCGAACGGGACTACTACGAGTCTGCTGAATCGCTGCTCGACCCCATCCTCGACGTGATGGCCGCAGATGGCCGGCGATGGGGTATTGCCGAGGTCGGAAGTCGCGTTGTTCCGGGGGATGACGGCACCGGTCGAGCGGCATGGCTCGCAGAGATCGCCCAGTATGCGCAGACTAGCGATGCGCTCTTCGTCACTTACTTTCAGTCCACGCGGGGCGCAAATTGGCGCCTGGATGACGGACCTTCCCGCGCCATCTGGTCCGGGGTGGTGGAAGAATCGACCTCTAACTAGCCGATCAGCAGGTTCTCGTGGCGCTGCTTTGGGAAAGCCGCGACGTTCCGCCCAGGAGCGAGACCAGATGGGCGTCGACCCTGTCCATAGCCGAGGACACGCTACGGGGGTGACAGGTCTTGCGGGTCAGCAAGACAGCGCTGCCGGTGGTGTCAGCCAGTTGCGTGCCCGCAATGGCATCGATGCTCGCGGTGCCATTGGCAGTCAACACGCGCGGGCTGTTGCCAAACCGCTGCTTGACCACTGCCGCCGAGGTGTCGTAGCGGTTCGGTCCGGACAACCGGCTCACCGTCGCGTTTGGAACGAGACTGCGGATCTCTCGCGCGGTGGCCGATGGGAGCCGTGCCGTGCCGCCGAGGAGATAGACGTTGCTCGGCGCGAGCTCGGTCAGCGCGGTGCGGGTTGCGTCGGGGAGGCCTTGCGCGTCGGCGCTCAGCAACAACGGTGCATCGTCCAGGGCCGCTGCTGCCCCGCCGGACAAGGCGTCCGCTGGCTCGATGCCCGAGGCAATATAGACAGCGTCCGTTGAACTCCAGCCCTGGGACACCTCAGCGGCGAGGGCATATTGATCCTGTGTCGTCAGTCGGGTCACCGGAGCGTTGACCGCGTCGCGAATCCGGCGCAGCACCGTGTCGGAGATCTCGTCGGAGTCAGCGACAATCACGACCCGCTCAGGCTCAAGTGCGATCAATTGACTGCGGGTGGCGGCGGCAAGACTCGTTCGGCCGGTCAGCAACAGGGCGTCATCAGTATGGGCCGCAGCCGCCCCGACGACCAGCGACTCGATCAGGGCCTTGCCGTGCGTGACATAGACGGTATC
>JBATUU010000435.1:0-3121 GCA_049671385.1 Ornithinimicrobium sp.
CCTGCAAGGTGGGTAATGCGTGGGGTGCGGGGTTGGAAGTGCTCGTGTCGTTGGGATGGGTGGCGAGAGCTCCGCTGTTGCCTGGGGGAGTGGCAAAGAGAGAATCCAGTTGATCGGCAGCCCAGTCATCCACGGTGTAGACGCCGCGCCTGCCGTTGACCCAGCAGGCCGCCGCTATGGCACCCGCGGCAAAGACATTTCGACTGTGCGCCTCGTGCGAGAGCGTCATCGACTCACCATCAGCCTCCAAGCGCACCTCATGACGGCCTATCACGCTGCCCATGCGCAGGCTGGACGTCGGAATGTCGCTCGCCCTCAGTCCTGCTCCCTGGGCCACAGCGTCGGTGAGCAGCGCCGCGCTCCCACTCGGCGCATCGACTTTGCCCCGATGATGTGTCTCGGTCACTGCGAGGTCGACCTGGCCAGGCAGCAGATGCGAATACCCGCCCAATACCCGGGCGATGCGGTGCATCAACGCCATCGAGAGCGAGAAGTTCGGTGCAATCAGGACTCCGCTGTGGCGGCCGCTGTCGCGCAAAACCTCGGCTGGCCACCCGGTGGCCCCGATCACCAGGTCGGTCTCACTCTCATCGGCCCAGGCGACGTGCGCGCCGACCGCGTCGCGATGACTGACATCGATGGCGACGTCGACCCGTTCGCTGGGAGCGCCGCCGCGACCCAGCACCCACGCGCAGGTGAGATGTGGGCTCGCCTCGACAGTCTCTGCGATCAGTGATCCCAGGCGTCCTCGCCCGAAGACTCCAATGGAATGGACCATCGCAGCAGTATTCACGATGTCCGAGAGCACATGTGGCGCTCAAAAGGGCAGGTCAACAGGTGTATGAGGTGGTGCGTTGCATTGACCGCAAGATTTGCGGCGGATCATCCCAGCAGCCGGATGAGGTGTGCAGAATGTGGCAAAAAGTCGGGAGGCGCTAACTTGTGGGACGCTGTGCGCATTCAGTGACCACACCCCCACAGATGGCCCACGCGCAGGGCCGGCTTGAGAGGACTGCATGGAACGGGAACAGGTTGAGTTGGGCGGGGATGGTCTTGATCGACCGGGAGTGCTGATTCGCTATGGCCACTTCGGACGCCCGGTGCTGGCCTTCCCGTCTGAGGCCGGACGGGCCTGGGACTATGAGAACAACGGGATGATCGAAGCGCTTGCCCCGTTGATCGACGCGGGTCGGATCAAGGTGTATGCGGTGGATGCGTTCGATCACATCTCGTGGAGCAAACGAGACCTACCGACCGAGGAAAGAGCCCACCGCCACGCGTTCTACGAGCGCTGGATCATTGAGCATGTGGTGCCCACGATCGGGGCCGACTCGCCGGGGCATCCTGGCATCGTCACCACCGGCTGCAGCTTGGGCGGGTATCACGCCGTGAACTTCACCTTGAAGCGCGCCGATCTCTTTCCGGTGGCTATCTCGCTGTCGGGCAACTTCGACCCGAGCTCGTGGAATGGATGGGGTGACCTGGGTGAGGCCACCTACTTCGCCAACCCTTCTGCATACGTCACCAATATGCACGGCGATCATCTGGACTGGGTGCGCGCTCATGCCAGCGTCGTGGTGGTGGCAGGCCAAGGTCCGTTTGAGGTGACGCCGACGCGTTCCCTGCCCGGCGCCCGTCTGATGGCCGAGGTCCTGGCAGACAAAGGCATCCCGCACGAGTTGGACATCTGGGGTCACGACTCGGCTCATGATTGGCCCTGGTGGCGCAAGCAAATCGCACATCACATGCCCAGGTTCTGCTGAAGGTAGGTTGAAGACATGGCTGATCGGCAATCGCATCTCATCGGACTCCTGCTCGGCGCGGAGCAGGACTGGCCGCAGGCTTTCGAGACGGTCCTGGGCATGGTCGGGCCGGTGAAGGTAGGTGATACGACGCACGAACTCACCAGTGAGCGGCTTCGGATCCATCCCTTCGACCTTACCGACCCGGTCCGGCCGGGTCTGGTCATCGACCGGCTCGCATACTGGTACTACCACCCGCGGGAGTGGCTGAAGAAGGCCGCGCTGACGCACGACACCTACCTGCTGAACAGTCCCTTCACCTTCCAGTCGATGGAAAAGCACAGCGCCTACTGCGCCATGCTGCGTCTAGGGCTCAAGGTGCCCAAAACGGTGCTGGTGCCCTACAAGAACCCCGTCGACAACGTGCGTTGGGCGTACACCGCCGAGCAGTACAACGATTCGTTCGACCTGGAGCAGATCGCCGAGGAGGTCGGATACCCGCTGTTCATGAAGCCGTTTGACGGTGGCGGCTGGCGTGGGGTGAGCAAGGTTGATGACGTCGCCGGCCTGCACAAGTCGTATGACGAGTCCGGCGAGATGCTGATGCACCTGCAAGCCACCGTCGATTACGAGCACTTCGCCCGCGCGCTGTCCATTGGTCCAGAGACCATGGTGATGGACTTCCGGCCCGGCGAGCCGATGCACAACCGGTATGCCGTCACCCATGACTTCCTGTCCTCCCAGGCAGGTTGGGAGGCTGAGACCGTCAGCAAGGTGGTCAACGCCTTCTTCGGCTGGGAGTTCAACTCTGCTGAGATGTTGGTAGCCGGCGACGAGGTGCACCCCATCGACTACGCCAATGCCTGCCCGGATGTCGCGCTGACCTCCTTGCACTACTACTTCCCCTGGGCGATTACGGCGCTGGTGCGGTGGTCGACGTACGTGCTGGTCACGGGTCGCCGATCCGAGACCGACCTCAACACCAGGGCCTACTTCGACATCGCCGACGACGAGTCGCTGTCTTATGAGGACAAGATGGTCGGCTACCGGGCGTTGGCGGACCGCCACTTCGAAGCCGACCGCTACTGGGACTGGTGCGAGGACAACCTGGCGCACCTGCCGGAGGCCGTCCTTGAATGGGTCACCTCAGACCGGTTCGACGACCTGCTGGTGCAGACGGCTCGCAGCACGTACCCCGAGCATGAGCACGAGAAGTTCATCGCGCACTTCCGCGGTTTGACCGGCATGTGGGCCACCGACCAACAAGGTCAGCAACGTCACTAGCCCGTCGTCGATCGGTAGTGAAGTGCTCTTGCGTGGAACGGATCGCGACGCGCAGGTTGGACCGAATACTGTCTAGGGCTTTGTGCCGTGTGTTC
>JBATUU010000436.1:0-8229 GCA_049671385.1 Ornithinimicrobium sp.
CGCTAACCCTGTGGCCAAGGTCTCATCGTCCGGGTGCGCGTGCACGCCCACTACCGTGATGCCACTGCGCGACAGGCCAGGTCCCGATCCTGGGGCTAGTGTCGGATTGTCGTGATCCATGACTTCACCGCTTGGCGCGCGCTGCCACCCGACCGCGCAGCGTCTGGTCCAGAATTACCTTGCGGATGCGCACGGCCTCGGGGGTGACTTCGACGCATTCATCTTCCCGGCAGAACTCCAGCGACTGCTCCAAACTCATCAGGCGGGGCGGGATCAGCCGCTCCAACACCTCAGAGGTCGCCGAGCGCACGTTCGTCAGTTTGCGCTCGCGGGTGATGTTGACGTCCATGTCGTCAGCGCGCGAGTTTTCCCCGACGATCATGCCCTCATACACCTCGGTCGTGGGCGCCAAGAACATCTGGCCACGCTCTTGAAGATTGAACATGGCGTATGTCGTTGCAACCCCGGTGCGGTCCGAGACCAGGGAGCCAGACTGACGGGTGCGTATGTCACCCACCCAGGGCGAATATCCGTCGAAGACATGGTTTGCGATGCCGGTGCCACGGGTCTCGGTCATGAACTCGGTGCGGAAGCCGATCAACCCTCGGGCTGGCACCACGAACTCCATCCGGATCCACCCCGTGCCGTGGTTGGTCATCTGCTCCATCCGGCCTTTACGGACAGCCATCAACTGAGTGATCGTGCCGAGGTGTTCCTCCGGTGTGTCGATCGTCATCCGTTCGACCGGTTCGTGCACCTTGCCGTCGATCTCCTTGGTGACCACCTGCGGCTTGCCGACAGTCAGCTCATACCCTTCGCGGCGCATTTGCTCGACCAGGATCGCGAGCGCCAACTCCCCCCTACCCTGCACTTCCCAGGTGTCCGGGCGTTCGGTGTTCAGCACGCGCAGCGAGACGTTGCCGATCAGTTCCTTGTCCAAGCGGTCCTTGACCAGCCGGGCGGTCACCTTGCCACCCTTGACCCGCCCCGCCAACGGCGATGAGTTGGTGCCGATGGTCATCGAGATCGCTGGCTCATCGACGGTGATCAGGGGTAGCGGCACCGGGTTCTCGGGGTCGGCGAGCGTCTCGCCGATGGTGATGTCAGGAATACCTGCGATGGCGATGATGTCGCCGGGGCCGGCGCTCGCTGCGGGCACCCGGTCGAGTGCTTCGGTCAGCAGCAACTCGGTGATCTTGACGTTCTGGATCGACCCGTCGCGCCTGCACCAGGCGGCTTGTTGACCCTTGCGGATCTCACCGGCCCGCACCCGGCACAGCGCAATCCGCCCCAGGAAAGGGGAGGAGTCGAGGTTGGTGACGTGCGCCTGGAGCGGGGCCCCTTCGACGTACGAGGGGGCCGGTGCGGCCTGCAGGATGGTGGCAAACAGGGGCTCTAGGTCGGGGCCATCCGGCATGTCACCTTGCCCGGGCGCCGTGAGTGAGGCACGGCCGGCCTTCGCCGAGGTGTAGACAATGGGGAAGTTCAGCGCGGCCTCGGTCGTGTCTTCGTCAGCGCCATCTTCGAGCAGATCCATGAACAGGGCGTAAACGTCATCGACGACTGCATCGATCCGGCTGTCCGGGCGGTCCACCTTGTTGATGCACAAGATGACGGGAAGGTGCAGCGCCAACGCCTTGCGCAGCACAAACCGAGTTTGCGGCAGCGGACCTTCGGAGGCGTCTACCAGCAGCACCACGGCGTCAACCATCGACAGTCCGCGCTCCACCTCGCCACCGAAGTCGGCGTGGCCCGGGGTATCGATGATGTTGATCGTCACCCCGTCCGGTGCACCTGCGGCGGCCGCCGCGGGCCCGGAGTAGTGGATGCCGGTGTTTTTGGCCAGGATCGTGATGCCCTTCTCACGCTCCAAGTCGCCGACATCCATGATGCGGTCTACGTCGTCACCGCGCCGCTCGGCGAAGGCTCCGGACTGATACAACATCGCGTCCACGAGGGTCGTCTTACCGTGGTCGACGTGCGCCACGATGGCCACATTGCGCAGGTCATCGCGCGTGCGAAGCGGCTGCGAGGCGTCAGATCCGGGCACGCTGGCACCGGGCAAAGAAGAAGGCATGTCTCGATTGTCGCTCACGCACCGTCCATGGTTGGCATCCGCGTCGCTAGACGAACGGCGGATTGAGTCCGGGCTCCCGACCCGGGCCCGGACTTGTGCTGTGCCGAGCGCCGGAGGAACCTTAATCAGTGAATACCCCGGCCAACACGGCCTTCCCCGCCCCTGCACGCGTTGTGGCCATCGGCGGCGAAGCCTGCAGCGGGAGCGTTTCCGGCCACCCCACTAGCTACAGCTGGCGCGACCACCGTCCCGCCTCGGTGTCGCACGACAGCGCGGCTTCATGAACGAGTCGTTGGAGGAAGGTATCGCTGCGCGGGCGCTGGCCTACGTGCTCGATCCGCCGCGCGGCGATGATCTGGTCGTTGACCTGGCCTCACCTGAGGATCTACGTTCCGCTTTTGGCGACTCGACCGCACTCGGGTTCGACGACATTGCGTTGGCCCAGGACGACGAGTCCCTCCTCGCGGCGGTGGACCTGGTCATCGAGCGCTCGGTCCATACGAGCCACCCGAGGTTCGTCAACCAGAACTTCGCCGGAGCCGACCCCGTCTCAGTAGTCGGCGATTGGCTGGGCAGCGCGCTCAATACCACTGGGGCAACCTTCGAGGCAGCACCTGTCTTCACTCTGATGGAAAGCGCGGTGCTGTCGAAGTTGGGTCGCCTCGCCGGCTACCTCGACGCTGCGGCCGACCGCGTCCCCCACCTCCCTCCCGGATTGTTCTGCCCCGGCGGCTCCAGTGCCACGTTGTTCGCGCTGCAGTTGGCGCGCCATCGGATGCGCCCCGACATTCGGCGCACCGGGGCAACAGGCGAGCGGATGACCGTCTTCGTCTCCGAGGCAGGTCACTACGCGGCGACGAAGTCCGCGGCGCTGATGGGCATTGGGACCGATGCCGTGATCAAGGTCGCCTCCGACGCGAGCGGCTCGATCGCGCCGGATGCCTTGGAGTCGGCTGTTCAAGCGTCCCTGGAGGTTGGCGAGGTTCCGTTCGCGATCATCGGCACAGCCGGAACCACGGTGGCGGCTGGGTTCGATGACCTCGACGCGCTAGCCGACATCGCGCGCGAGCACGGGCTGTGGCTGCACGTCGATGGATGCTACGGCGCGTCGGCGTTGTTCTCCCCCACCCACGCCCACCTCTTGCGCGGGGTGGAGCGTTCGGACTCAACGGTGTGGAATCTGCACAAGATGATGGGTATGACGCAACAGTGCACGGCATTGTTGGTGCGCGACCCCGAGTTGCTGGCGCCGTGCTTTGCAGCTCAGGCGGACTACCTGTTTCAGCCGGACAAACTGCACACGGAGTACGACTCTGGGGATCGAACGTTTCAGTGCGCCCGCCGCATCGATGTATTGAAACTGTGGTTGGCCTGGAAGCACCATGGCGACGCCGGGTTCGCCCGGCGCATCGATCATGCGGTCGCCATGGCCGAGCATGCACGGGCTCGAATCGATGCCTCGGAAGGGGAGTTCGCACCTGTCACGGGCACGTTCACGAACGTCGTGTTCGGCTGGGTTCCGCCACACATGAGGCCACGCGCACTCGCGCTCGAGGACATCGCGGCGCTCGAGCCGGACACTCACGCCGAATTGCACGCATTGGCACCGCGAATCAAGGCCCGCATGCAGACCGAGGGCAGTGCCATGGTGGGCTTTCAGCCTGTGGCAGGTTTGAACACGTTCCGCTTGATCTTCATGAACCCATCTGTGACGACATCCGATGTCGATGCCCTTCTGGACTTGATCTCCGAGTACGGCAACGCCGTCGCCACCTAGCAAGGACGTACATGAGCCGCGCATACATCAAGCAACGCCTCGACGTGACCTCCGGCAGCGAGCCTGTGGTCTCGACCACGCTGCGCGACATGCTCGCCCGCCTGCGTCAGGACCGAGAGGGTGAAGCGAGCCGCCTGGCGCACGACTTCGGCGAGTGGGAGGGCCCCATCGTCGTCCCGCAGGAAGCGATCAAGGCCGCCCGTTCGCAAGTAGCACCGTGAAGGGGATGTGGCTTCATCAATTCAGCCATCCCGCAGGTCATCGCACATTCCCTGACATCGACGCGACGAGACGCGCGGTGATCGCCCGGTTGCTGTCGAGCCACTCCAACGTCGGCACAGTGGCCGCATCAGCCCACTGCAGTTGGTCGTGGTCCTGCAACGGCTGCGCTTCACCGCTGATGATCTCGGCCCACCACCACCGCATCACATAGTCGCGGCCCAGCGGCCACATGCCATTGGCGGGACCTGGGGCCTCGGTGCCCAACTGCACGGTGATCCCCAACTCTTCAGCGAGCTCCCGGTGAAGTGCCTGCTCCGGATGCTCGCCCGGCTCGACCTTGCCGCCTGGTAACTCCCACTTGCCCGCTGTGTGCGCCGGCGCGCTACGCCGGGCAGCAAGCAGCATGCGTGGCCGGTCAAGAGCGTCGACCACGGCTGCGGCGACCACCAGCCGGGGCCGCACTCGAGAGGGTGAGGGGGCGGATTGCATACCGAATTCTCGCTGAACCACCCTCCCGGCACAGAAGCCGCGTGACCAATTCACCGCCATGCCGTTGTTCCTGTTCCCAGGATGCGTTCAGGTGAGTACTGTGCGAGACACCAACAACGAGGTGTCGCCGCCGCACAGTGGCTTCGAACACGTTACAAGGAGGCACGATGATCAATCGCAAGTTCGCAGCGATCGCGGGCTCAGCCGCGTTAGCGCTGGTTCTATCTTCCTGCGCCGAGTCTGAGCGTGAGGACGGCGGGGGTGGCTCCGAGGGCGGGGGCTCCGAGGGGGCCAGCGACGCGCAGTTCGTGTTCGCTGCGGCCGGCGAGCCGACAACGTTCGACCCGTTCTACGCCAGTGACGGCGAGACCTTCCGGATCACCCGCCAGATATTCCAGAATTTGATAGGCATCGAGGAAGGCGGCTCGGAGCCGGTGCCCGAGCTCGCCACCGAGTGGGAAGGCAGCGAAGACGGTCTCACCTGGACCTTCACACTTCAAGAGGGCGTTACCTTCCACGACGGCGAGGACTTCAACGCCGAAGCCGTCTGTGCCAACTTCGAGCGCTGGTTCGACCAGAACGAGGTCGGCCAGAACCCCGCTGTCACCGCCTATTGGGCCAGTGACTTCGGTGGTTTCAAGGGAAGCGGTGACGAGAGTCTCTACGAGTCCTGCGAAGCGACCGATGAGTTCACGGCCGAAGTGACCGTCACCCGCTCGACCGGCAAGTTCCCGATCGTGCTGAGCCAGAGCTCGTATGCGATGCAGAGTCCTGCCGCGATGGAGGAGTTCAACGCCAATGAGGTCGAATCCCAAGGCGAAGGGTTCGTCTTCCCCGCCTACGCCAACGAACACCCCACCGGCACTGGTCCGTTCAAGTTCGAAAGCTATGACACCGGGAACGGGTCCATCACGCTGAGCCGCTACGACGACTTCTGGGGTGAGACCGCCGGCGTGAAGGACCTGATCTTCCGTGTGATCGCCGACGAGACGTCGCGCCGACAGGAGTTGGACGCCGGCACCATCAACGGCTACGACCTGCCGAACCCGGTGGACTGGGCCGGTTTGGAGGAAGCAGGCAACCAAGTGTTGATCCGCGATCCTTTCAACATCCTGTACCTGGGCATCAACCCCGTCGCCGATAGCCAGCTGACCGACGACGATATCCGGATGGCGCTCTACATGGCGATCAACCGCCAAGAGCTCATTGACACCCAGTTGCCCGACGGTGCCGAGTTGGCCACCCAGTTCGTGCCACCGACCATCGACGGCCACAACGGAGACCTCCAGCCCGTCGAGTACGACGCGGAAGCGGCGGAACAGTTGTTGGCCGATGCCGGAGCCTCTGACCTGGAGATCGATCTCTGGTACCCCACTGAGGTCTCGCGTCCCTACATGCCGGACCCGCAGAACATTTATGACGCGGTCAAAGCGGACTGGGAAGCCATCGGTGTCACGGTCAACCCGGTCGCCAAGCCGTGGGCTGGTGGTTACCTCGACGGTGTCCAGCAGAGCAACGCTCCCGCATACTTCCTGGGTTGGACCGGCGACTACAACGGAGCCGACAACTTCCTCGGGTCCTTCTTTGCCGGCGACAACAACGAGTTCGGCACGGGCGAATACCCCTGGGCGCAGGACCTGCAGGACGGTCTGCGGGCAGCCGACGAGGAGGCGGACGCCGAGAAGCGCACCGAGCTCTACCAGGAGCTGAATGCCAACATCATGGAGTGGCTACCCGGCTTCCCGATCTCGCACTCCCCACCGGCCATCGTGGTGGGTCCGAACGTCGAGGGACTGACTCCCAGTCCGTTAACGGCCGAGGACTTCTCAACCGTCACCATCACGGAGTAGCCAGCCAGATTGGGTACCCCGCCCAGGGTCTTCGGAGGGGAGAGCACGTCGCTCACGTGATCTCCCCTCCGGACTCCTCACCCGCCTGATCGGTCCACTGAAGGAGTCGCGATGCTGAGATTCATCGTTCGACGGATATTGCAGACAGGCTTGTCGCTCTTTGCGCTGAGTATCTTGCTGTTCGCTTGGCTGCGTTCACTTCCCGGTGGCCCGGTCAGCGCACTGTTGGGTGAGCGCGGCACGCCAGAGTCTCGAGCGGCTCTGGAAAAGCAACTGGGCATGGATCAACCGATCTACGTGCAGTACTGGGCCTTCCTTAAACGGGCGCTGCAGGGTGACTTCGGCGTTTCGAACGGGGTGCAGCCGGGCACGCCGGCGCTGGAGGTGTTCTTGACTCGGTTGCCCGCCACCATCGAGCTAAGTGTCATTGCGATGATCTTGGCGATCGGTTTCGCGATACCGCTTGGGTACATCGCGGCCAAGCGGCGCGGGAGCTTGTTGGACACCGGATCGATTATCGGATCGCTCGTCGGGGTGGCCGTCCCGGTCTTCTTCCTGGCATTCGTGCTGAAGTACATCTTCGCCATTCAACTCGGCTGGCTCCCGCCGACCGGCCGGCAAACCGTGGGTATCGACGCAACTCGCATCACCAACTTTTTCGTGCTCGACGGCATCCTGACCCGAGAGTGGGACGCCGCCTGGGATGCGCTCAAACATCTCATTTTGCCGTCGATCGCCTTGGCGTCCATTCCGTTCGCGGTGATCTTCCGCATTACGCGAGCCTCGGTGCTCGAGGTGTTGGACGAGGACTATGTGCGGACCGCGCGGGCTAAAGGCCTGAAAGCCCCCGTCATCCGCGGTAGACACATCATGCGCAACGCCTTGATCCCGGTCGTGACCATTATTGGACTTCAGATCGGTGCATTGCTCGCCGGTGCAGTGTTGACCGAGACGGTCTTCGCTTTTCAAGGCATCGGTCAGGCGTTGGCTCTCGGCTTCAACAAGAAGGACTACGCCGTGCTGCAGGTCCTCATCATGATGGCTGCATTGATCTACATCATCGTTAATCTTCTGGTCGATATCGCCTATGCAGTGATTGATCCCCGAGTCAGGACGAGGTGAATCATGGCAGACAACGACACCTCCACTAGCGAGCAGAGCACCGCCAAGAGGGCATACGGGCAACGCAAGAAGGAAAAGATCGACAGCCTCGCCGAGTCTGGCTCGGTCTCCGGCGACGACGGCGTCAGCCTGTGGAAGAGCGCCTGGCTGCGTCTACGGGTCAACCCGGTGTTCCTCATTGGCGCCACGATCATCGTGCTCTTCGTGATCTTGGCGATCATCGCTCCTTGGATTGCGCCCCACGACCCCAGTGCTCGGCTCCTGCTCAGTGAAATCAACCGGCAATCCAACCCCATTCCAGAGCCCCGCCCAGGGTTCCCGCTGGGCGGTGACGACAGTGGCCGAGATTTGCTGTCTCGGCTCATTGTTGGCTCGCGGCAGACCCTGATTGTCGGAGTGATGGCCACGCTTGGCGGTCTTGTGGGCGGTCTGATCCTGGGCACGCTGGCAGGTGGCCTCGGCGGCTGGGTCGATGCAGCAGTCATGCGCATCGTTGACGTCATGCTCTCGATCCCCTCGCTTCTGATGGCCTTCTCGATCGCCGCAATCTTCGCCAACCCGTCGCAATGGACGGTTATCCTGGCCATCGCTATCATCCAGATCCCAATCTTCGCCCGACTACTGCGCGGATCCATGCTCGCTCAACGGCACAGTGACCACGTGCTCGCCGCGAGAGCGCTCGGGGTCAAACC
>JBATUU010000437.1:0-5872 GCA_049671385.1 Ornithinimicrobium sp.
GCCATCGACGCGTAGATCGGTTGCTTGCTCCACCGTGTCCACCAACAATGCAGGACCACCGATCGAGTAGGCAGCATTGATCTTGTTCATGCCACTGCCCGGGATATCCACGTAGGAATCGCGAGGCAGTGACAGCAGGGTCGGGTCATCGGAGGTCGGCAGATGCAGCAGCATGATCGTGTCTGCTCGCGAGCCCTCCACCCCGCCGGTGTTGAGGTCGTTGCGCTGTTCCTCAGTGAGATCCTCTCGTGAGTCCGTGCCGACGAGCAGCACATTGCTGCCCGAACCCGAACTTGGCCGAGCATCGCGCTCGGGCGTCGCATCCACCTCGCCAATCGCAAAATAACTGGCCGACACCGCCCAGATCATCGCCGCAAGGTAGGCCACGATGATGAGCACGACGATGACGGTGAAGCGGCGAAATCCATACCGCGGCCGGCGCCTGCCAGGCCGCCTCGGCGGTGGTTGGTCAGCGTAGGGCGCGGTATAGACCGGCTCTTGCCATTGCTGATCGGTGTATTGATCGTTCCCGTACAGATCGTTCCCATACTGCTCGGCGCCGGAGTACTCATCGCGGGTGCGCCGGGTTGCTCGCGAATCGATCCTCCAGTCGGGGTCGGAGTCGTCGCGTTGCGGCCACTGAGGGTCTGACCACTCGTTCCTCCCCTGTGCAGCGCCGGATTGACGGGAAGTCCGTGGCATCGGTCGGGTCCAGTCATCCTCCGGGCGGCGCGGCATCCGTCCAGAGTAAGTGAGAACCGGGCTCGGACAAGGCAGCCGATGGCCTCCGGCCTTGCGTACAGCGTACGTTTCGCTAAGATCGACGTACATTGTACGTTCTTGGAGGCTGAAATGACGACGACGGCACCTGATACAACCCCTGCATCCCGCACCGCCATATCGCGTCATCGTGACGTGAGAGCGAATCTGTCGACCGGATGGACCGGGGTTGCCCTGCTCATGCTGTTCCGCGACGTTCACGAGCTCTTCCGACCTGGGGTGATCGATCAGATGCGCTCGGGCGCAGTGAACGGCACTCAGATGAGCGAGGGTCTCCTCCTGGTTGCCGGGGCTAGCGTCATACTCATGGTGGCAATGAGCCTGCTGGTGCGCCTTGTGCCGTGGGGCTTGGCCCGCTGGGCGGTCCTGGTCGTAGCCCCACTCACCATGGCCGGCATCGCGGCTGCCGGGTTACACGACGCCGATGACGTCCTTTTCGCAGTCGTGCAGGCCCTGCTTCTGCTCGCCATGATGATCCTCGCCTGGCGCACAGCCTCCCCAGAGCAGTAAGGGTCCACGAGAGCGAGATAGCTCTCGGCTGAAGCGTCGGGCATCTCCGGCTGTAGGCACTGTAGATCCCCGACGCTCTGGCAGGTTAGCCTGCCGGGGTGCCGACTGATGAGCCACTCGCAGGGGGTGAGGATCATCTGCCCGGTGTTTCGGTGGTGATGCCCGTTCGCAACGAGGCCACTCACCTCGGCGCTGCCCTCGCATCGGTCTTCGCCCAGGACTATCGAGGACCGATCGAAGTGGTCATCGCGGTAGGGCACAGTCGCGACGGCACCCGTGAGATTGCCGAGCAATCGATCGCGGCTCATCCCAGTGCGCGCATCGTCAGCAACCCCAGCGGCCGCACACCGGATGCACTCAACGCAGCGATTGCCGCGAGCAGTCACCCCGTCGTGGCACGCGTCGATGCCCACGGTGCGCTGCCACCTGATTACTTGAGCACCGCCATACCGATTCTCATGGAGACCGGCTCTGCCAATATCGGCGGCCGTGCCATTCCGGAGGGGGTCAGCCTCATGCAACGCGCCATCGCGGTCGCGATGGGATCACCGCTGGGCATGGGTGCAGCTCGGTTCCGGGTAGGCGGAGCAGCGGGGGAGGCCGAGACCGTGTTCCCGGGTGTCTTCCAACGCGAGTGGTTGGAGCGGGTTGGCGGCTTCAACCCTGAGTACGAGCGGGCGCAGGACTGGGAGATGAACCTGCGTATCCGACAGGCGGGGGGCATCGTCTGGTTTACCCCGCAGTTGTGTGTGACTTACCATCCGCGTCGGTCGCTCGGGAGTCTGGCGCAGCAGTTCTATGCCACCGGGCAATGGCGTCGACGCCTGTCCCGTGAGCAAAAGGGCGCTCTGAACGGCCGTTATCTCGCTCCGCCCGCGCTGGTGTTGATCCTGGCCGGTGCTTTCGCGCTCGCTCCCGTGTGGCCGGCCGCTCTGCTGCTGCCCGCTGGATATGCCGCGGTGCTGGCCGGGGGTGGTGTGCTTATCGCGAGCAAGGAACCCTGGGCGGTGCGTCTACGCGTGCCAGGTGCGCTGGCGACCATGCACGTGAGCTGGGGTAGCGGGTTCTTGGTCGGCGCCCACTAGCCGAGGGCAGCTAGCCACGGTGCAGCGGAGCCTGAGTGCGTTCGCGCACTTCTTGCTCACTGACTCCGGGAGCGAGCTCGACGAGGAGAAGGCCGTGATCAGTGACGTCGATCACCGCTAGGTCGGTGATGATCCGCTGAACACAGCCCAAACCCGTGATCGGCAGCGAGCACTCTTGAAGAATCTTGGCCGACCCGTCCCGAGCGGTGTGTTCCATCAACACGATCACCCGCTTAGCGCCGTGCACCAGGTCCATCGCCCCGCCCATGCCCTTGACCATTTTGCCCGGGATCATCCAGTTGGCAATGTCACCGCTGGCCGAGACCTGCATGGCGCCCAAGATCGCCGCATCCACTTTGCCGCCGCGAATCATTCCAAAACTCATTGCCGAGTCGAAGAACGAGGCACCGCGCCGGATCGTCACGGTCTCCTTGCCGGCATTGATCAGATCCGGGTCCTCGGTGCCCTCGACGGGATACGCGCCCACTCCCAGGATGCCGTTCTCCGATTGCAAGACAAGCTCGACGTCGTCGGGCACAAAAGTGGGCACCAGCGTCGGCAGGCCGATGCCGAGATTCACGTAGTCGCCGTCGCTCAGTTCCAGGGCAGCCCGGGCGGCCATCTCCTCTCGTGTCAGTGCCATCTCAACCGGCCCTTTCCGAGGTGGTATCGGCGGACGCTGCGTTGCTGGGTGCCGCTCGCGTGGTGCGCTTCTCGATCCGCTTCTCGTTCGCCTGGTCTGGGCGCAGTGGCAACACCCGCTGCACGTATACCCCGGGGAGGTGGATCTCATCGGGGTCGAGATCGCCGGGCTCGACCAGATGCTCGACCTCGGCGACGCTGATCCGCCCACTCATCGCGCACAGTGGATTGAAGTTGCGGGCACTGGCGCGGAAGACCAGGTTGCCGTGTCGGTCGCCTTTCCAGGCACGCACCAGTCCGAAGTCCGCAGCAATCGACTCCTCCAACACGTACTCCTGACCGCGCTCTGTCAAGTGCTCGAACCTACGGGTGTCTTTGGCCGGTGATGCCTTCACCACGTTCCCATCGCTGTCATACCGCCACGGGATACCCCCTTGGGAGACTTGCGACCCGACCCCAGTGGCGGTGTAGAACGCTGCAATCCCCGACCCTCCGGCCCGGAGCTTCTCGGCCAACGTCCCTTGTGGGGTCAACTCCACTTCCAGCTCGCCGCCGAGATATTGCCGGGCGAATTCTCTGTTCTCCCCGACGTAGGAGCCGACGATGCGCCGGATCCGACCGGCTGACAGCAAAACCCCCAGTCCCCAGTCGTCGACCCCGGCGTTGTTCGACACGATCTCGAGTTCATCGATACCGGCTCGCAGGATCTCTTCAATCAACACTGTGGGCACCCCGCACAAGCCGAACCCACCGACCGCCAGCGTCATGCCTTTGCTCAGGCCTGTCAGGGCAGCGCAGGCATCATCGACGACCTTGTCCATGAGTGAGAAGGATAGTGCGCATCAGCTGATGGTGTGTTGCACGCCTTCGGACTGCATCCGTGGATCACCGAGATCGGGGGTTGCCCCGCGAACCATCACCACCGATCCCCGCCCAGCCCAGATGCCGAGCACACTGAGCAGGAATGGCCCAGGGAACTGCTGCGTGACCAGCACGCGAGCAGGACTCGCGGTCTGCGGTACGGCATGCTGAGCGCTCTCGACGAGGTCGGCATACGTGGTGCGCGTGCCCCCGATGACCAGGGCCGCTTCATCAGGCTCTGGGGTATCCCAGGCATCGAAACTGTCGGCAAATGCTGAGATCTCGCGGGCCTCATCCATTACCCCACTGCGTAGCGACCCACCGTAGTCGCGTGCCAAACCGGGCAGCGCCACAGCGATCACCCCGTCGGCATCCTGGCTGTGGGCCTGCTCCGGCGATGTGGTGACCAACACGTCCGCGCCCTCGAAGGCATCCACAGTCACCGTCGCCCCGATCGACCAGATGGCCAGTGCCCAGTACGTCAGCCGCCAATGCGGGGCCGGGATGTCGAGGTGGACAACGGTGCCCGGCTCGCAGTCATAGCTCTCTTGCAGCGCGTTCGCGGCCTTCGCGACCCAGGTAGCCAGCACTTTGCGGGACAGCTCGATCCGCTCGCCCTGCGTCACTCCGGGCGTGTCGTCATAGAAGGTCAGGGCCGGCTGGGTGGGGTCGTCCCCGACGAGAGCGGACAACACGTCAGCCGGGGTGCGCATTCGGCACAACTTAGTCCACTGCGCTGTATGCCCCAGCGCTCGTGGTCTCGTGTCACCCTGGTGGTATGCCTGTGACCGAGCCGGTGCGTAGCCGCCGATCGGTATGGCGTCCTGGCCGACCGGTTGATGTCGACGCGACGTGGGGAACCCTTCGACGTGGCGGCGGTGATCCCACCTGGAAGCGACGCGGGGCCTGGCTCTTTCGGGGGATTCGAACTCCCGCCGGACCTGTGACCTTGGCCGTTACGGCACGTCCCGGACAAACCGAGGTGATGTCGCAGACCTGGGGCACCGACGCGGCCATGGACTGGACGCTGGACCGGCTGCCGATCATGTTGGGAGCCGATGACGATCCCTCCGGTTTCACCGTGCATCACGAGGTGTTGCGCCGCCCCTGGCGCGCCCGTCCGGGGTGGCGGGTGCCGAATACCGGATTGCTGATGGAATCCCTCGTCCCGGCGATCATCGAGCAGAAGGTGACCGGCGCCGAAGCTTTCGCCGGGCAGCGAGCGCTGGTGTGGCGCTTCGGCGAACCAGCGCCTGGAGTAGGCGAGCACATGGGCTTGCGGGTGGCTCCGAGCCCGCGACGACTGACCACGATCCCATCCTGGGAGTGGATCCAGATGGGGATCAGCCCACAAAGATCTGACGTGGTGCTCAAAGTAGCCCGGATTGCCGGCCGCCTGGAGGAGCATGCCGTCACCGACCCCGAGGAGGCATGCCGCAGGATGCGTGCCGTGCCCGGAGTGGGGTTGTGGACGGTGGCAGAGGTGGCCCAGCGGGCACTTGGGAACGCCGATGCAGTCAGTTTCGGTGACTATCACGTGGCGAAGAACATCGGTTGGGCGTTAACCGGCGCCGAGACCGACGATGCGGCCGCGGCGCAGGTGTTGGAGCCTTATCGGCCGCATCGATACCGCGTGCAGCGGCTAGTCGAGATGGCGGGCCTCAGCAGGCCGCGCCGTGGTCCCCGGATGGGCCTTCGACACCATCTACCGAGCCGGTGAGGCTGCGGACTGGCCAGTGCCCCAACCCTTCACTGTGCAGTGCCACCTTCAGCCTGGTCAGCACCACGCCCCGTAGGTAGGGATCCTCGATCCGCACGCCGACACCCGCGTGATCGCGCTCAATCGCGTCGGTATCCAGACAGAAGTCATCGTCGGCCGATGCGATGAGCGCGAGTCGGCAGGCCCGCTCATACCGAGTCTGCTCAGGCTCGGACCCGGCGGCTGGTATGCCGACATGCTCGGCGGCGACGCTGCCCGGAGGAGCGCCCAGCGC
>JBATUU010000438.1:0-2072 GCA_049671385.1 Ornithinimicrobium sp.
GGTCAGCTCGTCCGTCTTCTCCAGGTCCGGGGTGGGTCCCAAGAGACTGATCGCCAGCAGCATGACGATCGCGGTCACAAAGCCGATACCAGCCGCATACAAGAACTGGATGGTCGGCTCGTCGGGACGCACTTGGGTGAACCAGAACGCCACGACGCCCAACGGCTGCAGGATGGTCAGTGTCCAGAAGGCCGCCGGAGCGTTGATCCGCTTCCATGCGATACCCAAGAGGAACACTGCAACCACCGGCGGCACCAGGAACGACAACACCGACTGTAGGTAGCCATACAAGGTGTCGAACTGAGCGATGAACGGCGCCCAGACGATCGCCACCACCAGGGCAACCACGGTGGCCACCCGGCCGATCGAGACCAACGCGGCATCAGAGGTGTCCGGGCGCAACGTCTTCACGAAGTCCATAGTCACGATCGTCGAGGCCGAGTTCAGGATCGAGTCGACGGTCGAGGTGATGGCGGCGATCACGGCGGCCAAGATCAAGCCGCGGATGCCGACTGGCACAAGATCGAAGACCAGCGTCGGGAAGACAGTGTCCGGGTTCTCTAGGTTCGGGTACAGCGAGATGGCCATCACGCCCGGGAAGATGAACAGGAACAGGAAGGCCAACTTGATGAAGCCGGCCATCAAGGCACCCCAGCGGCCGTGATCCAGACTCTTGGCACCGAGCGTGCGCTGGACGACGAGCTGGTTGGTGGTCCAGTAGTACAGACCGATGACCAGCACACCGGTCAGCAGACCCGGCCACGGCAGGTTCGCATTGTCCGCCGGCAGGATCAGGCTCATCTTGTCATCGCCCGCAGTCTCCGCCATCTCGCCCCACGAGGGGATGGCGCGCCAGGTTGCGATGAAGACAATCAATCCACCGATGATGGTCACGGTCGCCTGAATGCTGTCCGAGACCATGACCGCGCCCAGACCGCCGATGACGGTGTAGATCGCTGCCAGGATCGCCAGTGCGGCGACCGAGACGATGATCGGGATCTCCGGGTACAGGGTCTGAATCACAACGGCACCGGCGAACAGCGCCGCTGCCATGTCGATGAACATGTTGGCGAACAGGTTGAATCCCGCGAACGCCATCCGTGAGCGGCGGTCGAAGCGCTTCTCCAAGAACTCAGGCAACGTGAAGACGCCGGAGCGCAAATAGAACGGCAGGATGAAGAAGATGAAGACCGCCAGGATGACCGTGGTCATCCACTCGTAGGCGAAGATCGAGATGCCTTGGTTGTATGCACCACCGGCCAGGCCGACGAACGTCGCACCCGACATGTTGGTGGCCACCAAGGACAGACCCACGAAGGGCCAGATGAAGTTGCGTCCTCCGAGGAAGTAGTCCTCGGTGGCGCTGCTCTCTTTGCCGCTCTCCTTCGCAGCGACCGCAGCCTTCTTCTTCTGCCTACTGGCTACAACGAGCGGGATGATCCGGCTCAGCAGCAAGTAGACAAGGATGACCGTGAGGTCGATCGGGCCGACCTCGAAGTCCGGCATACCGCCGCCACCGTCTTGGGTAGGAAGCATCATCGCTATTTGTCCCTTCTGACCACGAGCACCGGGCACGGTGCGTGACGGACGATACCTTCGGCGTCGCTCCCGAGCAGGACGCGGGTGAAGGCGTTGAGCCCGCGACTACCGACCACGATCAGGTCAGCCTCGATCTCATCCCGCAATCGCAGAATCTCGTCGGTTGCTCGGCCCAGCCGAACGTAGGTTTGCGTTGGCGTGAGGCCGGCAGTAGTCATCACCTCGACCTCTTCGTCCAGGACCTCCTGAGCAGCCGATCGCAACCGGCCGAGTTGGTCATCGTTCAGCGTGCGTGAGTTGGTCCATCCCGAAACGAGACCGACGTGCACCACATGCACCTCGGTCTGGGTATGGCCGTGAAGCTGAAGGGTGTGATCGATGGCGAGATGAGACTCATTCGAGCCATCTACAGCCAAAAGGATGCGTTGAGGGAACATGTGCGTGCTGCCTTCGCGGTCGACGGTGACGGGGCGCAGAGAACGGTATTACGTCTAGCCCGTTCGCGCGACCGATAGCGGTTTCTAGGCGTAGAT
>JBATUU010000439.1:0-5415 GCA_049671385.1 Ornithinimicrobium sp.
GTCTCGCTCCACGCACTGACATGCTCGGCGACCACGTCGCCAACACTTCCCTCGGCGTATGCCGCGAGCTCGCTCTGCGGCACGTCACCGGTGAGTTGCTCAGGCTCAATCAGAAGGGCCATTGAGATCAGCAGCCACACCGAACCGGCTGTCGCATAGACGGTGGCGGCTACTGCCAGCAGCGCCGTCGAGCTCAGGCGTCGCAGCGGGTAGCAGACGGCACCGATCACGCCGTAGAGCAGCAAGATGTCACCGGGGAAGAACATGATGCCGTGTAGGACTCCGAGGACTATCAGCCCGGCCATCCGGCGGGCATAGCGCTGCCTGAGGGGCTGTCCGACACTTAGGGCCTGGGTCAGCTGGACCGACAGGCCGTATCCGAAGAGCAGCGCGAAGATCGGATAGATCTTGAGCTGCCCAGAGGTGATGATCAGCCAGCGAGCCGCCACATCCACCGGATGAGTCTGGTCACTCCACCCGATGTCGCTGTGTTGCAGGATGAACTCGACGTTGACGACGGCAATGCCGAGGAGGGCGCAACCGCGCAAGCCGTCCACTACGTGGTGACGGCGTGCACCCAGCACCGGGGCCGATGGCCGCCCGTCCCCAGAGCCTGATTGCCGGTCGGTTCCCATCAGTCGACATTATGCGTGCTGCATTTATTTTGCAAGTGACTCTCATATTGAGTCGGGCTATCATCGTCGTGTGGGACTTCGAGAGCGCAATAGGCGAGCAGCCATGCACAGCACGCAGCGCAGCGCGATGCGACTCTTCCGCGAACGAGGCTTCGCCGAGGTCACGGTGGAGGAGATCGCCGCCGAGGCAGGTATGGCGGCATCAACGGTTTTTCGTCATTTCGGCACCAAAGAGGCGATCGTGATCTGGGACGAACACGATGCCGCTCTCGAAGCGACCCTGCGTCACCGGTTGGGCAAACAGCGGCCGTTTATGGCGCTGCGGGACGCCTTCGTCGAGACCTTGGCAAGCAGATATGAGGCCGATCGAGAGTTCGAGCTGGATCGCGTCCAGTTCATCTACGAGACAGAGGCTTTGCATGCGGCAGCGGTCGAGGCACAGTTCGCCGACCGAGATGAACTCACCGCTGCCCTAGCCGATCTATTGTCGCCGGAGCATCGAGAGAGCGCCGCGCTGTTGGCCGGCGCCGCTTTGTTGGCGTTGGACGAAGCGATCGATCGGTGGCAAAGGCGAAACGGCACCCAGCCGCTGGGCGACCTGATCGGCGCCGCATTCGACACGCTGCAACGCATGGACACACTGACCTGAACGTTGGGTCCTCACCCGTGACGTGTGACTGTCGCCGCACACCGAGGCTGCCGCGCACGCGCGCCTCAGCAGGTGGATCACGCCGCAGCGTCCGCTCGCGCCGTGTCCTCACGATCCACGTCACGGCGAGCTCGGATCATCGTCGCGATCACTACGCAGGCCACGACAATGGCCACAATCCCGAGATAACCGGCGGTGTAGTTGCGATCCAGCAAGGTCGGATTGTCCTCGCGCGCACCAAATCGTCCCAAGAACGGGATAGCAACGACGGTGATCGTGCCGATCACCACTAGCCCCACGGTGGCCGGCGCTCGAGCCACGCGAGGCAAGACGCGAGTTGCAATCGCAGCCACACCAAGGGTGATCCCAGCAATCAGCCCATCGTGCGCGATGACCCCGCCCCCGAGCCACAGGGCGATGTTCACCACGTCGGCTGAATCTGCGCTGCCGGAGATCAGCCACAGTCCCCAGAGGGCGAGGGCAAGTCCGAGGGCGCCGATCGCAATCCGAGGAATGGTCGCCCTCATGCCTGCACCTCCAGCGCTTGCAGCCATTTGGTCTGCAGCACGCCGGGCCGATTCGGCGCGATCAGCCGGGCCGGGTAGCCGTGGTCCATGTCGAGATCTTCACCGCCGAGCTGCAACGCCACCAGGGTGCGGTCATCGCTGGCGAAGTTCGCCTGCAGCGTCGTGTTCCGGAACGGGCCCCGGGGTTGCAGCGAGCGCACGATGACCTCGGCATCGGGCGGGGCACCAGCAGCATCAAGCAGATCGCGCAAACGCACCCCGGTCCAGTCACCGCTGGCACTCCACCCCTCGACACAGGCAATCGGCAAGGTTTCGGTGCGTTGCGGCATACCTAGCAAGTCGTCCCTGCTGAAGGCGACCTCGGCATCGCCAACACGCACCATGAGCCGGTAGTCGGCGCCGACCATGTCGTCGGTGATCCGGGCTGCCTGAGCCGTTTTGTTGATCGGTATGCCGCCTGGGCCATCACCAGAGCGCACACCCAGCACCGAGACATTGCGCAAAAGCGGCACAGTGGCACCCGCCGTTGCCAGGACCGCCACCGTGGTTGCGAGCCAGGTCGTCCGTAGTAGACCTCGGCGGGACAGTGACCCCTCCTCGACGGCGCTCGCCCGGTCGTGCGTGGTGTCGTCAACGTCGCCGAGCAACGCATCACGAATGATGGGCAACTTCACCGCGATATGGATCAGCAGCGCTCCGGTGCCAATCCAGGCCAGGGCGTAGTGCGTGCTGCGAAAGGAGAAGTCCCACGGATACCACTGGGTGCTATTGAGCAGGCCGGTGACCAGCAAGAAGATGCCTGCGGAGACCAGCACTGCGATTGAGGCACGCTCGGCTGCTGTGACCGCCATCCGTCGCGCATCCCGCCTGGGAAAAGACTCGAAC
The DNA here is from genome assembly GCA_049671385.1 of Ornithinimicrobium sp. GTDB lineage: Bacteria > Actinomycetota > Actinomycetes > Actinomycetales > Dermatophilaceae > Ornithinicoccus. The sequence continues at coordinate 2,697 of JBATUU010000439.1, forward strand.
AGTTTGGGGAAGACCGACCAGAACTTGATGAGCAACAGCGGAATAGCGGCGACACCACTGATGACGTGCAAACCCTGAGTCAGCCGATAGCCCCACGATGGACTCGTAGGAAAGGGAATAGGTTGATTGACTTCTTGAGCGTAATGACTGATCAGCCCCGTCATAAAGCAGACGAGAAAGCACATGCCCAGCCACACCCCGACCCGGGCCGCAATCTGCGCCGAGCGCAGCCGTGAAGTAAACATCTCGGGGCTGGGAGCAGTGAGTTTCATCACAGTTACCTTAAACACCGCAATGGAATGTTGTTCTTACCAATATGCAACGCTTGCTAGCGGGTGACTTGCTGCAGAACGGTGGCCCAGCGGCTGCCCACCCGATCTATCGAACGCACCACGAGACCGGCCTGTGCCGCGACGCCCTCGATGTCATCGACCCCGACCACGGCCCACCGGAAGGGCTTGCTGGCGGAGTCACCGGTTTCCAGCGTGGCCCAGAGGACCTTGCTCTGCACGCCGGGTTCCTTGAGCTCGACGACGACGCGTCCCGCTGGCTTGATCAATTCCTTGCCGCGAGCCAGCAGCGCGACCGGGTCACCGCCGATCCCGATGTTGCCATCGGCGAGCAGGGCCGTGTCCCATCCGCCCTCATCGGGCATCGGCTTGAACACGTCCCGACGCTCCGCCAACGCACCTCGCGATCGTGCCTGATCGACCGCTTCAGCAACGATGTCGACCCCTAGAACCCTTTGGCCACGCAGCCCTAGAGCGCACGATAAACGGCCCGGTCCACAGCCGATATCGAGCGTGGACCCCCGGCACAGGTCGAGCAGGGCGTGGTCCGCGGTGTCGGCATGGCGGGTCCATTCATCCATAGGCAGGTCATAGGGGTGGTCCTCAACACCGACCACCTTGACCGGGCTCCCTTGCAAAGCCCGGGAGAAGATGTCGCTGAACGATGTCTCGGCAATCAACGACTCCCGCGGAGCCATCGGTTCTGTCTGGGTCATCGAACGCCCCCCTGTGCCTGCCATACCTGAGCAAACCGCATATGCGGTGCCGCTGCCGCTACCTGCTGAGCATCGGCGACCTCGTCGACATCCCGCAGTGTGCGGGCGGTCCCAACACTCAGGCCTCGCGCCAGTAGCGCCGACCGGGTGTCGTCACAGGTTGAGTCGGTCGACATCGGCACACCTCGCAGAGCATCGGCATCGGCGGCCCGATGGCGGCCGAAAACCCACCAGCCCCCGTCCTCGGCGGGTCCGAGCACCGTGTCGTGATCGGCCAACAGCGAGCCGGCCTCATGCAACATCGAGGCGCTGACCTGCGGTGTATCCATGCCGATTTGAATCGTTGGGCCATCGCCGGCATCGAGATGAGCGCCGGCGAGTCGTTCATCGAAGCCGTCGCCCCGTTGCCACAACACAGTCCAGTCGCGCAGCGCATCGTTGATGTCGCTTGCTCGGCAGGCGCGGTCCATATCCCCGGTCAGCGCGATGACGCAATCAGCTGAGGCGGCGCGACTGGCCTCCAGTGTGTCGAGCAGACCCGCGGCAGCCAACTCGGCTGCCCCCAGGTCACCGACAGAAGCGGCAAGGCGAGTTTTTGCCAAGCCCGGCACCGGAGCTTTGGCGATCACCAGGATGCGCACGGACGTCGTTGGCTCATGGTGTTGGCCGGAGGGGGCGGCGGTCATCGCAGCACCCGCGCAAAGTCGCGGGCGGCACGCGCGGTGCCTACGACAGAACCGGACACCTTCGACTTGGTGCCCTCAGCACGGGGGCCGTAGTCAACATCGTGTTCGGTGACCCGCCACCCGGCATGGGTGGCTCGTTGCAGCAACTCGACTGGGTAGCCAAAACGGCGATCCTGAACGGCCAGATCGAGTAATGCCTGACGACGGCAGACCCGGATCGGCCCAAAGTCGTGCACACTCATCCCGATGCGTCTGCGCAGCCATGCAGCAATCAGCGCATTGCCAGCACGGGCGTGCCAGGGCCATACGCCTCGAGCGCTGGGCCGACGACGACCAAGCGCCATGTCGGCATCGCCAGCGCGCACCTGTGCAAGCATCGGCACGAGCGCCTCGGGGTCGAAGGACCCATCACCGTCCATGAACGCGACGTAGTCGTGAGTCGCAGCGAGCAGTCCGGCGTGCACTGCCGAACCATAGCCGGGCCGGTCCTCCGCTACGACAGTGGCCCCGAGTGAAGCCGCCACGGCGGCCGTGTCATCACGGGAACCGTTGTCGACGACGATCACCGTGAACTCTGCCGGGACGCGTGGGATAAGGGCACTCAGAGCGGGGCCCTCATCGCGACATGGCAGCACTAAGTCGCAGACAGAAGGAGAATTAGACACCCGCGTAGCATAAGCCACCAAAGAAAGCCGGCAAACGTTACGTAAATGTGACACGCGCCGGACGCTCAATCTTCTTTGATGTCGTTGCCTTAGCGTGCCAGCATGAGCGACGTGACAGCACCGGGGGGACGCGTCTCACGCGCCGCATTCAGTCGCGCACCCTGGGTAGGTCTAGGCGTCGCGATCATTCTTGTGATCACCGCATTCACACTGCCTAATCTGCTGGATTGGGAGGTATATGCGCGTAAGTTCCCGGAGCGGAACGGCACCGCAGAGCCACTCCACGGTTTTTGGGATCCGGAGCTTTTCGGACCCGGCACGATACCGGCGGTGCTCATCGGGCTGCTAGCAGTGCGGTATGC
>JBATUU010000440.1:0-5165 GCA_049671385.1 Ornithinimicrobium sp.
CGTATGAGGCATACCAGGCAGTGGAACGGGCATTGAAGGCCTCGGCGGACCCGGTTTTGCCGGCTACCGGATATTCGTCCAAGTCGAACCCGGCAAATGCTTGCGCGCCGGTGCCCTCGGTGTTGACCCCTGCCAGCCCATCCCGGACGATCTGCAGCGACTCCGGCTCGATGAATACCCTGCCGCCCTGCTCAGGCTCGATGTCGGTCACTGCGGTGCCATCCGGTCGTTGGGTCCCCGCTGCGATCTGCGGTCTCCACAGCGTGCCCCCATTGGCTATCGCGGCGTAGGAGGTGACCAACTGGAGGGGGGTGACAGCGAGATCACCTTGACCGATAGCAAAGTTCACCGCGTCGCCCGGGCGGTACTGCCATCCATCAACACAATTCTCCTGCGCAGACTGCTCCAAGAATCTGCGGCGGTCGCGGTCCCCCACCTCCGGATACCCCCTCTCGGCGCGTTCGCAGATCTCATCTTTGTTCTGCTCCCAGAGAGCTCGTGAGCGCTCCCGTCCGGGAATGGAGCCGGCGACCTCACCCGGCACGTCGACCCCGGTGATCTGCCCGAAACCAAAGTCCTCGGCGAGCAGGACGTAGGGATCGCGCAGGTCGGAGTCCTGACCCAGGCCCCCCAGATCACGCCAGGTGTCGTAGGCCCAGCGATAGAACACCGTGTCGCATGACACCTCCATGACCCGCTGCAGATCGATGGAGTCATAGTCGCGAGACTCGAAGTTGGTAAAGCGTTGGCCGGCGATGCTCACCGATCCGGGGCAGGCGTACTCAGCGTCCGGATCGATGCCGGAGGCAAGCGCCGCTGGTAGGGACACCGCCTTGAATGTCGAGGCCGGTGGATATGTCTGGGCGAGCACTCGGTTGACCAGTGGCTGACCGGCGTCCGGCTCCACCAGCGCGTCGAAGTCGGCTTGGGAGATGCCTTCGCTCCAGATGCTCGGGTCGTAGGTCGGATAGCTGGCCGCCGCAATGACTGCGCCGGTGTCAACCTCAAGCACCACTGCCGCGGCGCCCAGCGCTGGGAAGCCCTCAGCGCGCTGGGCGCGCACCGTCTCGGCCAGCACGGCTTCGGCGCGTGCCTGCACAGCGGTGTCTACATGGGTGCGCAGATCGAGCCCCGGAACGGCCGGTCGGTACTCACTCTGTGCGATGACGGCCCCCCGTGGATCGACATCGACGACCGCCCGCTCGGGTCGACCGCGCAACACCTCGTCGTAGGCGGCCTCCAACCCCGCCTTGCCGATCCGATCCAAGGAAGTCAGCGGCGTTCGATCTGCCTCACCCGACGTGTCGGAGTCGCGGCTGGCACCCACAGGCTGGTCCCAATCGCCGATCTCTTCAGCCGTTGGACGGCCCAGGTAGCCCACAAGGTGCGCCGCATTGACGTCCTCCAACGGATACGTGCGCAGAGCTTGCGGCCTGATCGCCACGCCCGGAAAGTCTTGCGGACGCTCCAGCAAACTCAGCGCCTGCGCTGGGTCTACTCCGTAGGCAATCGGTATCGGTTGGTATGGCGAGCCACTGAAGCAGCCAGGCACCGCAGGCGCTCCCTCGCTGCCGCAGACCAGGGTCCTTCCCAGCAACTCCACATCGTCGAGACCCAGCTCGGCCGCAACCGAGTCCAACACCCCACGACCCTCGTCGGGTGCATTCAGGGCACGTGGGTCGATCGTGATCACCGTGCTGGCCTCATTTGCCACCAGCGGCGTGCCGTCAGCGGCCAGGATTCGTCCACGCAGCGCGGGCGTGCTGATCTGCCGAGTGTTGACGGCGGCGGCTTCGTCGGTCAGCTCACCTCCTTGCACCACCTGCCATTGCACCAATCGGCCCAGCAGAAGCCCACCCAGAGCCAGCACGATGACGATCAGCGCCCAGATCGGGCCGATCCCCCGGGCCGTTCCGGCTCCCGTGGACCCACCATGAATCCCCCGATGACCGGTGACCGGGCGTGAGTTGCTCAACCCCATCGCCGCACCGCCAACATACGTTCCAGCCACACCAGCGCGGGCAGGAGCACCGGGGTGAGCGCAACAGTGAGCAGCCAGGTCCAACCGATGGCAGACAGATCGGCATCTCCGAAACCGGCAGCAGCCGAGGTCGCCCGCACCGCCAGCACCACCGCGCTCGCCAGCGCGACAACCGCCCAGGGAATCAGCGGCAGCAGACCAGCAGTGGGGGTGGCCGCCAGGTGTCGGCGAGCTGCGCCGACACCCGCGCCTAGCGCCGCATACAACAGGGCGCTGGCCCCCATCGGCGAGGCGCCCGGCGGGACCAGATCGATCAACCAGCCGCCGCTGAGCCCGACCATGGCGCCAACCCACGGCCCCTTGATGAGCGCGATCACTGCCACCGCGATGACCATCAAGTCGGGCATCGCGGGCAACAACGGGATGGGTAGCGACATCGCCAGCGCTGCCAGGAACACGATGCCCGCGCGCACCCCAAGTGCTGGAGCGCGATGCATCAGTTGTCTGCCTCGACGAGCACGACCACGGTGTCGATGGTGTCGACGTCGACGTGCGGTGAGACCACGGCCGTGCGGCCGAGTTGTCCGGTGTCGGGGTCAACACGGCTCACCACTCCGACGGCCACGTCAGCGGTGTATGGGGTGTCACTTGGGCTGCCGAGAGTGCTCACCTCGTCGCCAACGGTGATCTCAGAGTCGCCGATAGCGGACAGTGTCAACTCTCCGGTCCGCCGGGTCGGCAGGTTCGGCGCGGCAGCCGCAGAGACCGATCCCAGTGCGCTGTCATCACCGAACTTCACACCGACGATGACCGACGGATCTCCCAGCAGCACGACCTTCGCGGTGTTGGCCGTGACCGCGTTGACTCGGCCGACCAACCCATCGGCCGCTACGACGGATCGCTGCAGCCCCACTCCATCGTCGCTGCCAATGTCAATTGTCACCACCCGCTCACCCACCGGCGAGGTCACCGGTGCCACGGCGATCACACGGGCACCGATGGCACGCCACGTGCCGCTACCAGCAGGCAGCTCGACCTCACCGGCGGCGGCGACGGCATCCCGCTCGGCGCTGAGCCGTTGCACCTCGATCGCCAACCGGTCGCGTTCAGCTCTTACCGTGTCCAGGTCGTCCTGGCTCCAGCCGCGGATGGTGGCTTGCACCGGAGTGAAGACCGTCCCAGCAGCCGAGCGCAACGGGGCCGTCCACGTCGGTCGCGCGAGATCGACCAACACCATCACGACCGTCAGGACCACCAGGGCGAGGATGACTCTGCGCACTGGGCTCACCTCGCTCACCACATCGGCGCGGTGACCAACACCCGCTGCAGGGCGGTGAAGTCATCGATACAGGCGCCTGCTCCGCGAATCACGGCTTCGCGCGGTCGGGGCGCAACTTTGACGCTCAACCCGAGGTCGCGGCCCAGGCGTTCATCGAGTCCGAGCAACAGCGCTCCACCGCCGGTCAACACTGCACCGCGGTCCAATAGATCCCCAGACAACTCCGGCGGACACAGATCGAGAACGCCTAGAACCGATTGGACGATCTCAGCCACAATCGGCTCGATCATCATTCCCACCTCCCGGGAAGAAAGCACCACGGTGCGAGGCAATCCAGTGGATAGGTCCCGGCCGCGGACTCTGGTGGACAGTGCGACCTCGGGAGGTGTGGCTGCGGCAACAGTGTGCTTGATCAGTGCTGCGCTGCGCTCCCCGAGCAGCACGTCGTGCTCGGCCCGCACCCCGGCGACAATGGCCTCATCGATCTCATTGCCACCGACTCGCACACTGCGCGCGTTGACAACTCCGCCAAGGCTGATGATCGCGATGTCCGTCGTGCCGCCACCGATGTCGATCACCATTGAGGCCGCGGCGTCGTGCACGGGCAGACCTGCGCCGATGGCTGCCGCCATGGCTTCTTCAAGGACATAGACCTGACGCGCTCCGCAGCGAATCGCGCAGTCCTGCAGTGTTTTTCGCTCTACAGCCGTTACCCCGCTCGGGACGCACACCACCATCCTGGGGTGAATGAGTCGGGAGACACCGACCCGGGAGACAAAATCTCGCAGCATCGACTCGGTGATCTCAGCGTCGGTGATCACCCCATCACTGAGCGGCTCGCGGGTCCGCACCGTGGCAGGAGTGCGGCCCACCATCTCGTGGGCCGGCTGACCAGCTGCCACCAGCCTGCCGGTGTGGGCGTCGACTGCGACGACGCTTGGTTCATCGAGCGCGATGCCACGGCCCTGCTGGTGGATCAAGGTTGTGGCGGTGCCTAGATCGACGGCTAGATCACGTCCCAACAGCGACCTGCGACCCGCGATCTTCACTCGCCGATCGTAGCCACCCTCCAGCGTCGGCCGAGCACGCTCGCTCCACGTTGCGTCATACCCGCAGCGGTTGCACCTGCCCGGCGACCGGAACGGTCGCGCGATTCGGGGCGAGCGCGGCACAGGTGAGGTGGTGCGGCTCACGGATCTCCTCGGTGACCGGCACCACCATCGACCCGAACTGTGTCTGCAGCCTCACCCGCCGCTCTCCTGCCTGCATGCTCACTCCGGTAGCAATGATCGAACCCCAACGCTGCGCAGGCAGTGCGCGGTGGGCGGCGATGACGGCTGCCTGCTCCGCAGGTGTGTGCCCTGTCCAACCCCGCAGGTATACCGGGTCCGGACCGCCGGAGAAGTGCTGCTCGAGCACGTTGACAGCCACGTCGGGGTCCAGGCCCCCATAGCAGGCACCGTCGGGCAGGGCGATGACATTGGCGGCAAATCGGTCGCCCCCGGTGTGTGAGCACTCCCAGGTAGCCTCTGGCCAGCGCTGGGTCAATGCGGCGGCAACGGGTCGCCCTCGGCTGGCGCAACAGACATCGTGCTTGCCGTGCGTGCAGACCAAGAGCAACTCTGGCTCGCTGCCCGTTGAGACGAGGGGCGGACAGGGCTGATGGATCGCGCTCGTGTCGTGCTTCTCGGCTGAAGCGCTCCCCCCGGACTGAGCCCTTTCGCGCGCTGAACTGGCTTGAGATGTGAGCAGGGCGGCGGGTTCCTCGAGGTCTTCAGCGACGTGCCAGGTCCCCCAGGTCAGCAGTTTCCCGACGGCAGTGCGTGGGTCATCGACGACACACCACGCGCGGCGAGGTGAGGTCTCGCGGCGCCCGTATCGGCGGATGAGCATGATCCGTGCCTG
>JBATUU010000441.1:0-4821 GCA_049671385.1 Ornithinimicrobium sp.
GCCTACAGCCTCGACGCCGTCCAGGACGTTTCCGTTCCGGACAGTCAGGCCAACGGCAACACCAGGGTCAAAGCGCTGCCTAACGGCAAACTCCAGGTGAAGGTCACTGCCACCGGCCTCGCCCCCAACCTCCCCCATGCCATGCACCTGCACGGGATTGTCGGCGGCGGAGACCTCGGGTGCCCCGGGCCGGCAGCGGATGCCGACGGTGATGGATTTGTCACGGTTGTTGAAGGTGGACCGTTCTACGGAGGCATCCTCGCCTCGCTCACGACCACTGGTGACACCACCTCGGCCAGCGCGCTGGCTCTGGACCGGTTCCCCGTGGCCGACGAGAACGGCTCACTGAGTTACAGCCGCACGTTTACTAACCCTGAGGCATACGCGGAGGCTGGCACCGTTCAGGTTGTGGTGCATGGCATCGACATCAACAGCAATAGCGAGTACGACTTCGAGCCCGGTCCGTCTTCGCTCGGCGACGCCTTCCCGCTGGAGGCGACGATCCCCGCATTGTGTGGCGGCATCGCCAACTGAAAGGCGCTCATCTGTCTGTGCCCCGCGGAGTGTACCCGCGGGGCACAGTCAGGTGAAGGCACCTCGGAACCAGTCAGACCCTCTGCCACGGGTCGTCCCACCCTTTAGGACTGCTGCAAACTCCTGCGCTGCAGCACATAGTGACTGGATGTCATCCCTGAGTCATTCGTGGAGATACCGGTATGCACGAGGCGGATCTCACCGTCGGTGGCTCGTCCATTGAACAACGGCACCCCCTCCCTCAGGAGGACCGGCGCCACAGAGATCGTCATGTCATCGATCAGATCAGCTTCCAAGAAGGCCTGAATGATCTGGCCGCCATCGAGATAGGCAACTTTGCACCTGCGGTCGGTCATCAGTTGCGCCGCTGCGGCCACGCTGGGCATGACCGTGAAACGAGTGTCGGCGCCTGGTCTCAGGGTTGTACTCAGAACGACCACGTGAAAGGCCCGATAGGGCCATTCGTCAAAGGTCAACACCTTTTCCAGTGTTTTACGACCCATCACTACATGGTCGACCTCGGACATGAATTCTTCGTACTCCGGCGGCGAGTGCTCGCTCTGCACCGGCGTGCCATGACCATCGAGTTCAGGTGGGTCGGTCAGCCACTGAATGTCTCCGTCTGGGCGTGCGATAAATCCATCCAGACTCATAGCGATGTAGACGGAGCCTCGCCAGGTGCGACTTTCGGGCGTTCGAGACATTGCGCGGGGCTTGGTTATAGTGCTTGACACAACGAATAGCGTACGCCGATTCCAGGACTTAGCGAATCGCCTTTTATTTCGATTTGCCTTCCAGCAGGTCGTATCGCTGAATCGTTTGGTCCCGGGCGGGCCCGACACCAATTGCGGAGATTCGAGCGCCGACCAGTTCCTCGAGGCGGATGATGTAGTCCTGAGCGGCTTGAGGAAGATCACTAAAGACCCGACACCCGGATATATCTTCGCTCCAACCTGGCATGTCCTCATACACCGGCACTGCATGGTGAAAGTCGCTTTGATTTACGGGCATTTCGTTGTGCTGCACTCCAAATACGTCATAGGCCACACATATTGGAATGCTATCCAGCCCCGTGAGTACATCGAGTTTGGTGACGACGAAGTCGGTCACCCCGTTGATTCGTTGGGCGTACCGGCCAACAACCGCGTCCACCCAACCGCATCGTCGCGGCCGCCCAGTCGTGGTCCCGAACTCGGCGCCGGTGTCTCGGAGGAAATCGCCGGACTCGTCGTTCAACTCAGTCGGGAACGGACCTTCACCGACCCGCGTCGAGTACGCCTTCAAGATCGCGATCACACGGTCGATCCTGGTCGGGGCCACACCTGAGCCGGTGCACGCGCCGGCTGACGTCGCGTTGGATGAGGTCACAAACGGATAGGTGCCATGATCAACATCAAGCAACGTCGCCTGGCCCGCTTCGAACAGCACGGTTTTGTCCGCGTCCAGTGCGTCGTTCAGGAGCTTTGCGGTGTCGGTCACCATCGGGCGTAGGCGCTCGCGATGGCGCATCAACTCTGCGACGACCTCATCCACCTCGACCGAGCGCCGGTTGTAAATCTTCGCCAGCACCTGGTTCTTCATCTCCAAGGCGGCTTCGACTTTTTGCCGCAAGATCGACTCGTCGTACAGATCCTGCAGTCGTATGCCGACGCGATTCATCTTGTCGGCATACGTCGGACCGATCCCACGCCCTGTCGTGCCCAGCTTGCGCGCGCCCAGGAACCGCTCAGCGACCTTGTCCAGCACCCGGTTGTACTCCGGGATCACGTGAGCATTGGCGCTGATCACCAGCGACGAGGTGTCGACGCCACGCGCCTCCAACCCGTCCAACTCGTCGATGAGCACAGATACGTCAACCACGACGCCATTGCCGATGACCGCCACACAACTCGAGGTCAGGATGCCGCTGGGGAGCAGATGCAAGGCATATTTCTCCTCCCCGATGACCACCGTGTGACCGGCATTGTTGCCGCCGTTGAACTTGACAACGTAGTCAACGCTACTGCCAAGCAGATCTGTGGCTTTGCCCTTGCCTTCATCCCCCCACTGCGCGCCAACGAGCACGATCGCGGGCATGACTAGTGGCCTAGCTCTCGCGCCGCATCAGCCGAGGAATCGCGGAGGAAATCAGCGCAGCGACGGTGTTCGTCGTCCTCACCGATCCGCCCCGCAGCGGTGGCTAAGGCAGCCAGCGCTCGCAGGAACCCATGATTGGGCTCGTGCTCCCACGGCACCGGCCCCTGCCCACGCCAACCGGACCTACGCAAAGCGTCCAAACCGCGGTGGTAGCCGGTCCGCGCAAATGCGTACGCCTCGACGTCGTCATCGTCGGCGAGTGCGCTTTCGGCAAGCACAGCCCACGCCAGCGATGACGAGGGGTATGCCGCGGCGACCTGGCGCGCATCGACGCCATCGCTCAAGAGCGGCGCTGCAGGGTCTGGAGGAAGGAAGGTGCTGGGTATGCCGAGCAGATTCTCACTCACTGGTGGGTGCCGGCAGAGCGCAAGTTCTCGCAGGCCGTGGTGACCCGAGCGGCCATCGCCTCCTCGGCTTCCTTGCCCCAAGCCCGCGGGTCGTAGAACTTCTTGCTCCCGACCTCACCGTCGATCTTCAGGACCTTGTCGTAGTTGCCCAGCATGTAACCGGCGATCGGGCGAGTGAAGGCGTACTGCGTATCGGTGTCGACATTCATTTTGATGACGCCGTAGTCAACCGCGTCGGAGATCTCTTGCTCGCTCGAGCCGGACCCACCGTGGAAGACCAGGTCGAAGGGACGGTCGTCCTCATCACGGCCAAGCTCCTTGGCCGCCGCTGCCTGTGCCTTCTTCAAGATCTCCGGGCGCAACGTGACGTTTCCGGGCTTGTAGACGCCATGCACATTGCCAAAGGTCAACGCGGTCAGGTAGCGACCCTTGTCCCCCACACCCAATGCCTTGATGGTGTCGATCGCGTCCTGCTCGGAGGTGTACAGCTGCTCGTTGATCTCGTTGTCGACCCCGTCCTCCTCACCTCCGACGACACCGATCTCGACCTCGAGGATGATCTTGGCTTCGGCGCACTTGGCCAGCAACTCTTCCGCGATCTGCAGGTTCTCTTCCAAAGGGGTGGCCGAGCCATCCCACATGTGGGACTGGAAATAGGGCAGTCCGCCTGCTTTGACGGCTTCAGCCGAGGCAGCAATCAGCGGCCTGACGAAGTCGTCCAACTTGTCCTGCGGGCAGTGGTCGGTGTGCAAAGCGATGTTGACGTCGTAGTTCTTGGCCACTTCGTGGGCATAGGACGCCAGCGCCAGCGAGCCGGTCACCATGTTTTTGATGGTCGAGCCGGACAGATAGTCGGCGCCGCCGGTCGACACCTGCACGATGCCATCGCTGCCTGCCTCAGCAAATCCACGGATCGCCGCGTTCAGCGTTTGGCTCGACGTGACGTTGATCGCCGGATAGGCGAACGAGCCAGCCTTGGCCCGGTCGAGCATGTCGGCATACACCTCAGGGGTGGCAATCGGCATTCGGTCCTCCTCGTTAATGGTCCGGCCCGCAGGTTGCGCGCCGGAACTCCTCACACTGCCCACCTATGTTTCCACAGATTGACGCTTCAGCCACCGAATCCATACGGCATCTCCAGGCGATGCTGCGCGAGCAGCTCGGTATCGGCCAACACCTCAGCGGTTGGGGCGTCAGCCACAATCACCCCATCAGACAAGATCACCGAGCGTTCACAGAGCTCAGCCGCATACGGCAGGTCATGGGTGACCATTAACGTGGTCAGGCTCAGCGATCGGATGATGTCGGCCAACTCGCGACGTGAGGCCGGGTCCAGATTCGAGCTCGGCTCATCTAGCACCAGCACGTCAGGCTCCATCGCCAGCACGGTGGCCACCGCCACGCGACGTCGCTGCCCAAAGGAGAGGTGATGCGGTGGACGGTCGGCGACATCGCGCATCCCCACCAGAGCCAACGCCCGAGCAACACAAGCATCCAGCTCCGCGCCGCGCAGGCCAAGGTTCGTGGGTCCGAACGCTACGTCTGCGCGCACCGTAGGCATGAAGAGTTGGTCGTCTGGGTCCTGGAAGACGATCCCGACCTTGCGCCGGATCTGCGCCATGGTCTCCTTGCTGATCGATAACCCGGAAACGGTCACCGTGCCCGCACCTGCGCTCAGCACACCGTTGAGATGCAACACCAGAGTCGTCTTCCCGGCCCCGTTGGGCCCCAGCAGCGCCACCCGTTCACCCTGGCCGAGCGCCAGATTGACGCCGTACAGCGCCTGGCGGCCATCGGGGTATGC
>JBATUU010000442.1:0-4777 GCA_049671385.1 Ornithinimicrobium sp.
GCGCTCCACTGTGCGATACGAGCCGGTGGCCAGCAGTCCTGCGGCCAAGATCGCCACGATAACCGCCCAAATGGCGGTGCCTCCGGAGAAGACCGCATCCAGCGCTAGTGCGGCTCCGGTGAGATTCCCGCCCTCGAATGCTGCGGTCCCCACCGTGATCGCCCCGATCACCAGCACGATGGCGAGCACTTTGATGAGGGGGTTCTTGAAGGTGGTGCGCAGTGCCTCGCCTAGGCCTTCCCTGCTGACCACGCCGAGTCGGGCGCACATTTCTTGCAGCACCATCGCTGCAATGACGCTGAAGATGATGGCCCACAGCAACGCAAACCCGTAGTCCGCGCCAGCGGTGCTGGCGGTCGTGACCGTTCCAGGACCGATAAAGGCCGCGGCGACCAGCAGTCCGGGCCCGAGATTCTTCAGTCGAGCCCCCAAGCTTTTTGGCCGGTCAGAAGAAGACGTCGATTGACTCGTGGATTCAGACATGAGGTGGCGCCTCTCGAAAGAAGAAGGTCGTGCCCGCAGGCTCAGTCTGTACGTTTCCTGAGTGCTGTGTCTACGGTTCGAGAGATCGAACCACCGCAAGGACCCTCTGGTCGCGGATAGGTGAACGGCAATCGTCATTGGTCGAGAACACGCCAAGCCGGAACAAGCATCAAGCCTGTGCGCACGCGAGGTCCTGAGTCCAATACTTCGGTGTGGAGTGTGACCGGTACGGGGGACTCATAGCCCATGCCTTTGAGGCATGGGTGGTATGCCGAAAGGGCGGTTGACGTGCATACCCTGGGGTCGGCAATCTGAGCCCTGCAGGCTACATCTGATCGAAGGGACGTTTGTGACACCCCACCCTCTGGATCCGCTGTCTGAGCAGGAGTTTCGGGACGCCGTCTCGATCCTGCGCAGAGACCGCGACATCTCGACCGCTTGGCGTTTCGCCTCGATCGAGATGCTCGAGCCAGCCAAGGCCGTTGTCAAAGCATGGAAACCGGGAGTGGACATCCCTCGACAGGCAAAGGCCGTGGTGTGGAACAAGGCTGACAATGCGACGTACGAGGCGGTGGTCGATCTCGCGGCAGATCGCGTTGCCTCCTGGACGCACAAGCCCGGGGTCACCCCGAACTTCACGGTTGATGAGTATCACGAGTGCGACCAGGCCATGCGCCAGCACCCCGATGTCGTGGCCAAACTAACGGCTCGCGGCATCACTGACACTTCACTGGTGCTCTTCGACGTGTGGTCCTACGGGCACGCTGTGATGCCCGAGCAATACCGCGATCGACGCCTGGGATGGTGCGACGTCTGGCTGCGCGAGCGCCCGAATGGCAACCCATATGCACATCCGGTCTCGGGCCTCAAGGTCATCGTGGACATGAACACGATGGAGGTCCTGGAGATCGAGGACCATCACGACTACGGCTTCGCTGACGTTGACGGCGAGTACGTCCCCGAACTACGCGACGATCCGCCGCCCCCGGAGCTGAAACCGCTGGAGATCACTCAGCCGGAGGGCGTTTCCTTCAGCCTGGAGGGCAATGCGCTGAAGTGGGACAACTGGACCATGCGTCTGGGGTTCAACTACCGCGAGGGGATGACGCTGCACCAGGTCACGTTCGACGACCACGGCGCCACGCGGGACATCGCCTACCGGATGTCGTTCGCGGAGATGATTGTGCCCTACCGCGACCCGAGCTTCGACCACTACCGCCGCACGGCCTTCGACATCGGCGAGTGGGGCCTGGGCTTTATGACGACCTCGCTGGAGCTCGGCTGCGACTGCCTGGGCGAGATCACCTACGTCGACGCCGTGATCCACGACAGCCACGGCGAGCCCGAAACCATTCGACAAGCGATGTGCCTGCACGAGGAAGATGCCGCGGTGCTGTGGAAGCACGTCGACGAACACTCCGGCGCCGAGGTGCGCCGGATGCGCCGGATGGTGGTGTCGTGTCATGCCACCGTGGCCAACTACGAGTACCTCATCTACTGGCGCTTCTACACCGACGGCAACATCGAGTGCGAGGTGCGCGCCACCGGCATCATGGTCACCACCCCGTTGCCCCCAGGAGAGACCAGCACCCCGAACGGCACGCTGGTGGACCACGCCACCTACGCGCCATTGCATCAGCACTTCCTGGTGGCGAGGCTCGACATGGACATCGACGGTGAAGACAACACCGTCGTCGAGGTCGATTCCGTGGCTGCACCCATCGACGAGTCCAATCCGCACGGACTCGCGGTGTTGACCCAGCAGACCCCGATCACCTCCGAGGTCGACGGCGGGCGTGACTACAACTGGAACACCCAGCGGGCGTGGAAGATCACCAATCCCGCCAAGACCAACAAGATGGGCACCAACACCGCCTACAAGCTGGTCCCGATGGCCTCGATCCCACCGATGATGGATGAGAGCTCGCCGATCTACCAGCGCTCCCCGGTGATCGGCCACCAGCTGTGGGTGACCGAATGCGACGAGGCCGAGCGCTTCCCGGCGGGGGACTATCCGACGCAGTCGCCAGGCGGTGAGGGCGTCGCCGAGTGGATCAAAGAGGACGCCAACCTCGTCGACGCCGATGTGGTGCTGTGGTACGTCTTCGGCATCCACCACGTCACCCGGGTCGAGGACTGGCCGGTCATGCCGTCGGACACCGTCAGTTGGTGGCTCAAACCCTTCGGCTTCTTCGACCAGAACCCGTCACTGAACGCTGCGCGCTCCTCCAGCGGCGGCGACCACTGCGGATCGCACACCTCCTAGCCCCACCCCCGCATTACCGGAAAGGTCCTGGCATGAGTTCGGAGAAGAAGGTCTTCAGCAATGTGATCGATGGCGAGGAGCGTCCGGCCTCCTCTGGCGACGCGCTCGACATCATCAACCCCTCCACCGGGGAGGTCTATGCCACCTCGCCGAACTCGGGGAAGGAGGATGTCGACGCAGCATTCAGGGCGGCCGAGCGCGCATTCCAGTCCTATCGTTGGACGACTCCTGGTGAGCGGCAGTCCATGCTCCTGAAGCTAGCGGATGTCATCGAAGACCAACAAGACGAGTTGATCGCCGTTGAGTGCGAGAACACGGGCAAGCCGGCATCACTGACCAAGGCCGAAGAGATCCCCATGATGTTGGACCAGATTCGGTTCTTCGCCGGGGCAGCGCGAGTGTTGGAGGGTAAGTCCTCGGGTGAGTACATGCGCGGCTTCACCTCTTCGGTGCGCCGCGAGCCGCGTGGCGTCATCGGCCAGGTCGCTCCCTGGAACTACCCGATGATGATGGGGGTGTGGAAGTTCGCGCCGGCGCTGGCCGCAGGCAACACGGTGGTGCTCAAGCCCTCGGACACCACGCCCGCGTCCTCGGTGTGGATGGTCACAAAGATGCAGGACATCTTCGGGTCTGGGGTATGCAACCTGGTGGCTGGCGACCGTGACACCGGCGCGGCGCTGACCCAGCACCCCATCCCGGCGATGGTCTCGATCACGGGGTCGATAGGCGCCGGTATGGCCGTAGCGCATGCGGCCGCGGACGACCTGAAAGTGGCGCACCTGGAGCTCGGTGGCAAGGCCCCGGTCGTGGTTTTCGACGACGCCGACCTGGAGCTCGCGATCGAGGGCATCAGTGCCGCCGGATTCTTCAACACCGGTCAGGACTGCACCGCCGCGACCCGGGTCCTGTGCCAGGCCAGCGTCTACGACGAGTTCGTGGCGGCCTTGGCCGACGCGGCTTCGGCGTCGCGCACTGGCTATGACCCGAAAGACGAGGACATCGCCTTCGGCCCGGTCAACAACGCAGGGCAGCTCGAGCACGTCTCTGGCCTGGTCGAGCGAGCCCCCTCGCACGCCCGTGTCGTGGCCGGCGGCAAACATGTTGAGGGACCCGGCTACTTCTACGAGGCCACCGTCGTGGCCGACCTGGAGCAGGGCGATGAGCTGATCACGACCGAGATATTCGGACCGGTGATCACCGTGCAGAAGTTCAGCGACGAGAACGACGCGGTCGCGAAGTCCAATGACAGCAAGTATGCGCTGGCCAGCTCGGTCTGGACCAGCAACGCGGGCACGGCTGCCCGGATGGCGGCCCGGTTGGACTACGGGTGTGTGTGGATCAACACCCACATCCCGCTCCTGGCTGAGATGCCGCACGGAGGCTTCAAGCACTCCGGCTACGGTAAGGACCTCTCCTCCTACGGACTCGAGGACTACACCCGGATCAAGCACGTCATGCAGTTCCACGGATTCGAAGGCTGAGGAGACGTCATGGCGGTCGACCAGAGTCACACCCAGAGCGAGAAGGGACTGAAATCTGACTCCGTCGGGGTCCTGGGCAGCACTGTGCTCAGCGTGTCGTCGGTGGCCCCGGCATACGCGTTGACCGCCACGATCGGCATCCTTGCCGCCGAGGCCGGCACCAAGATTCCGCTGGTGATCATCGCAGGAGCCCTGCCGATGATCTTCGCCGCCTTTGCCTACAAGGAGTTCAACAGGGTCTCGCCGGACTGCGGCACATCCTTCACGTGGACCTCCAAGGCCTTCGGCCCGTATGTCGGTTGGATCGGCGGGTGGACGGCGATCGTGGCGACCATCATCGTCCTTTCGAGCCTCGCTCAAGTGGCGGTCCAGTTCTTCTACCAGCTTCTCGGGAGAGTCTTCGGGAGCGACGACATCGGCATGTTGTGGGACAACAAGGCGGTGAGCGTGCTGACGTGCTTCGCCTTCCTCGCGATAGCGAGCTATGTGGCCTACCGCGGCATCGATGCCACTGAGAAGGTTCAGTACTTTCTGGTCGGGTTCCAAC
>JBATUU010000443.1:0-2974 GCA_049671385.1 Ornithinimicrobium sp.
TCATCGATCGGGTCATCAGGAGTCACCCGCGGAAGCCTAGCGAGAATGTCATGGGTGGCAGGATGACCCTCATGCCCGAACCCGTTGAAACCAACCGAGAAGGCGTCCCGTACAGCGTCGACATCCACATTCGCTGGTCTGACATGGACGCCTACGGCCACGTCAATAACGTCGAGTTTTTGCGGTTGCTCGAGGATGCGCGAGTGTATGCCTTCCGCGATTGGTTTGGACAGGAGCGCTCCCTGCTGAATGAGGGGATATTGGTCGCGCGGCAAGAGATCGACTACCTGGCGCCGTTGACGTTCAACTACCAACCTGCGCGTATCCAGGTGTGGTGCTCGCGGATCAGCGGAGCGTCGTTTGATATCGGGTATGCCGTCCAGCAACCCGACAGTGCAGTGATCTTTGCGTTGGCCGAGACCACCTTGGTGTCGTACGACTTGGTGGGCGAGAAGCCCAGGCGCCTCAAGGACTCTGAACGGGAAGCGTTGGGAGCAGTCTCGGCTGAGCCGCCCCCGATGCGCAGCCGCACCCGCGGTGGACGCTGAGCGTGGCACCAGTTGAGCAGGGGCTCCGTTTTGCCGAAGTCGAAACCCTGCAAGACCTGAGCACCTATGTCGCTCGGGCCCGGACCGTGGACGCCGATGGCGCGATCAGACTGCAGGCTCAGGGCACGGTGCTCGCGGCCTGGGTGCAAGTGCTGCCGGGCCGCGGAATGCTCGGCACGGGGTTGGTGCTGGGGTTGCGGGTGATGGAGTTGGGCGAGCATCACGCTCTGGACGCCACTGTGCCGCTCGCTGCGATCTCGGACCGATTGGCCCGACGAGCGAGTACCGGCGATGTCAGTGCTGAGTTAGCGGTGCCGCCGATGCGGGTGGCCCCCTCCTGGGCAGCGATCAGCCCACCGCGCTCCGGATGGGTGAACGTCGGTCAGATCACCGAACAGGTGCTGAACGAGGCGGCCCGGGACGGTATCGTTGCCGTGGCTCAGGGCACGCCGCAGGGTGCTGGGTCGGCTGCAGTCGCGACTCTGCGTGAGCGGGTCTGGGGTCAGAGACTGTCTGAAGATGCTGATGCGCCGCCTGCTGGGATGGCTTTTGCGGCTCACGCGCTCGGCTTTGGGGCTGCGAGTGAGCCGGGAACGGTCTTGACCTGCGGCGCGTGGACCCGATTGCGATTACGCAACGGAGACGTTCTGGCACGCTAGCGCCGCTCGGCGGCTCACGGCTGTTCGCCTTCAGGGAACTGGCCAGTCACGCGGAATTCGAAACTGCCCCCCTCATAGCCCTCGACTCGGAGCGTGACCTGCTCGGGGCGATCACCGGCGTCAGTCTTGGCCTCGATCGGCCAGGTGATCCGGTCTTCCGTCCACGACGTCCAGTAGCCGTCTCGACCGAAGAACTCAATGCCCATAAATAGTGAGGCGTCAGATGTGATGGTTGCCCCCTCGGGATTCAATGGCTCAATCCAGAATCGACCTTGGCCTTCAGTGGTGACATAGAACTGGTTGAGGCGCGTGTCAGGGACGTCCAGTGTGATCGTTCCCGGTTCATCGAGATCATCCAAAGTCTCGAATGCAGTGTCCCGCTCCACGAAGTCATCGTTACCGTCGCGCTGGGCCAGCGCTTCTTCCCCGCCGAAAGAATCGCCCAACCCAAGGACGTCGCCAGAATCATTGAACGGAAATTCATCGAAGGGCACCGGCTCATACGCGGCCACCACGAGACTGCTGTCGTCATCGGTAGCAAGCGCTGTGAGCGTCGTCTGATCTTGGCCAGACTGTCTCTGGAAGTCCGCTGGTTGCAGGGGGAACGACCACGGGCTATCGCGGAAACACGACAGTCGGCCAACGCCAGTGGATCTGGTGACTGTCGCAGCGTCAGCCTCTAAAGGTCCACCCCCAGATCCAGGTTCACGATCCGAGCAGTCGGCCACCCAGGTCAGTTCCTCGTCTCCGTCTCGATCCCACCTGAGTGGCCAGGCGGAGCCGTCTCGGGGCACTTCGAATGTTTCAACGAGGCGTTGACCCATGGCGTACTCGGGCAAGCTTGTCTCGGTCGCGGGCGTGAGGGGCTGGCGGTCGGCGGTTGCTTCGGTCCCATAGGTGACCCGCCATGAAGAATTGTCGACGAATCCGCGCGGATACACGGTTACCTCGACGCCCACATCGCTGGTGTTGATTCCTAGGCGTTCCAAAGTTGTTCGGTCCAACAGTTGTTGTCGCTGGACCTGTGGCCCAAACGAGGCAACGAAGTCGTCAAGAATCTGCGGGTCGGCCAAGGACCATGAGGGCGCATCTACGTCCTGTTGATCCACGAGGGCCGCATTGAGATTGCTCACCAGGATGCCATCAACAGCCACGAGAATCTGACCGGGTCGACTGACCTCAATGCCGAGCTCGGCACCTTCGTCAGTCACCGGGATGCGCGCCCGGTAAACGCGCGCGCCCGCCGGAACACCGTCAATGTCCTCCTCGATCGATGGGGGGGTCGTACTGTCGATCACGACCACGCCGGAGTCGACCGCCCCAAAGGGCGAGGAGTCAACTGCCGGGAATGGGTAGTCGCCCCACGCGACCTCGGCGTAGAGGGCGACAGTGGCCGTGCCCGCGTGTCGACTCGAGACGACATAGCTGGAGTCGGACGGCGGTATCGGTGCCATGATCGAGTTGCTGTTGACGTCGGTGCTCTGGGCAACACACTCAGCCTGGGCAGAGGTATCCCCGCTGGCGATGGAAAACGCACCGTCCACGAAATCTGTGACGTCATCCGATGAGCCAGCAGTTTCACCCGCGTCTATGGCTGGACACAGGACCACGGCATACATTTGAACCTCGGGTTCGACGTCGTCGAACTCGATCAACCGATCGCGCCCCGGTTCTATGGTCTGCGCCGTCACCAAACGCAATCCGTCCATGAAAGGTTGCGGTACGCCGTCGACAATCCCGTAGCCATCGGTATACGACGTGTCCGGC
>JBATUU010000444.1:0-4206 GCA_049671385.1 Ornithinimicrobium sp.
GTCCACGTCCGTTGCCGATACCGCTGACCTAGATCGCCATCGGCGTTGACCAGGAAGTCCTTGTCCGGGTCTGCGGACTCGATGGTGATCTCGGTGCCCTGGACCACCATCACGTCGTCACGCTGGATATGCTCCCCGCGGCGCAAATCCGCGGCGAAGCTTGCCTTGTCCCAGGCCCCGAGCGCAGTCGCGATCATCACGTCCGCTTTACGGTCACTGTGATTGGCGTCCGGCGCCACATTCGTCCCACCGCCGATTGACCCACCGACCGCGATCGTCACCATCAGGGCGTCCTGGGTGTCATCGAGCACCTCTTCGCCGTCCACACGCACCACGACGTCCCACCCGGTTGTCTTTGCCCCAGCGGCCATCGCACCCACCGCATAGCCGGCAGCGCCAAGTGCGTCTTTAGCGCCATCGGCGTGAGCCGTCGCCGCGGCGGCGATGCCGGCGTGCACCGCATTCATCACCAGGTTGCCGTCATCCCCAGTCAACACATCGCACTCGATGCGCTGGCCGTGCACAGCGACCCGGGCCGCTTCGTCGATGTCCAGTGGCAACCCCGAACCCCGGGCGAAGTCGTTGCCGGTGCCCATCGGGATCAGCCCGATCGAGCCGATGCTCCCGAAGAGATCCAAGCGCCAACAGGTGGCCAACACCCAGTTCAAAGATCCGTCGCCGCCCATGACCACGACATCACGGCCCTCGGCGTCGCGTAGTGCCTGCTCCATCTCATCATCGCCGTCCGGAACGACGACGTCGGTATCAGCCTGCTCGCCGAGTGCCTTCAGAGCCTGGTCCACCTCTTCATCGGCAGCCGACCCGGCGGCAGCATTGGCGATCACAACGACGGAGTCTTTTGCTGACATGAGGGCCACTGTGTCATCTAGGAGCTCGCCCTGCCTAAGGCCTAGGACCGCCTTCGTAGCGCGAGTGCGCCCTACACGGCGGACTTCCGCGCGTTAGCCGCACTGCTTGGTCGCAGCAACCTCGGGGCAGAGTCAGCTGACAAAGTCGCGTTGCCGGATCAAGACCAGGCACAACATGCTGGCTACGAACGCGGTCGCAGCCGCTATCAGCGTGATCGTGTTCAACGCGTCAACGAACCCCATGGTTGCGACCTGCTCCAACAGATCGCGGCTGCTGGCCGGTGCCATCGACACGACTCGCTCGATCTGGCCTCCGGTCACGGCGGCCGCGATCTGGTCGGACTGGTCGGCTGCAGGGGTCCCCGCGAGGTCAGCGGTGATGTCGCTGGTGACGATCCGACTAAAGATCGACCCCAGCGCGGCGATCCCGGTGGCGATGCCGACTTGGCGAAAGGTCGAGTTCGCGCCCGACGCCATCCCCGCCCTGCTCGTGGCCACGACACCGACGGCGGTCGAGGCCAGCGGCACATTGATCATTCCAACGGCCAAGCCGCTCACCATCAAACCCGGGATCAACCTGAGCCAAGACGTCTCCTCGCCAATCAGCAACAACAAACTCAGCCCGACTCCAAGTGTCGCGAAGCCCGGCGCGATCAACCATTTGGCCGGCACCCGAGCGGTCAGGCGACCGGCCACCGTGGCGGAGATGAACGACATACCCGACAAGAACAACAACCGCACGCCCGTCTCAACAGCCGAATAGCCGAGCACGTTCTGCAGGTAGAGCACCAGATAGGTCAACAGCGAGAACACCGACGACGACACGGCGAACGCGGCGATGAGCCCTCCGACGAACGTTGGTTTGCGCAACAGGGTCAGGTCGAACATCGGCTTGCTCTGCTTCATCTGGCTGAGCACGAAGAACCCCAACAGCACGGCGGACCCACTGAGGGCACCGACCACCAGGGGGTCGGTCCAGCCGCGCAGCCCGGCGTCGATCAGGCCGAAGACCAGCAACCCCAACGCTGAGCTGAACGTCACGAAGCCGACCCAGTCCGGCCGGCCGGCGTCGGGGTCCTTGGACTCCTGGACGGTGCGCAGCGAGACGACGATGGCGGCCACACAGATCGGTAGATTCACCCAAAAGATCCAGCGCCAGGACAAGCCGCTGGTCAACACCCCACCGGCAACGGGCCCGATCGCGACCGCCACCCCGGTCACCGCCCCGAAGGCCCCGAATGCCACACCGCGTTCGCGGCCCGAGAATGTCGCTGCCAACAGCGCCAACGCGGTGGCAAACATGGCTGCACCCCCGACGCCCTGAGCGCCGCGGGCCAGGGTCAGGAACAGCACATTGGGCGCAAGCCCGCACAGCGCGGAGCCCAACCCAAAGAGGGCAATACCGATGACGAAGACGCGTTTGCGTCCATACAGATCGGCAAGCGACCCAGCGGTCAGCAGGAGCGAAGCAAGCACGAGAGCGTAGGCGTCGATCACCCACTGCAGATCCGAAAGCGAAGCATCCAGCTCGCGCTGGATGTCCGGCAGGGCCACGGTCACAATCGTGATGTCCAGCAAGAGCACGAAGATGCCCGTGCATACCGCGATCAATGTCCACCAGCGGGGCGCCATTCTTTGTCTCTTCTCTGGTGGGGTACGGCGATGACACATGTCATCACAGCCTGTGACAACTGACACTGCCGGGGTCGGCGCGGACCGCCATACGTTGATTGCACCTACCACCTGAGGAGCATCGTGAACTCGCCACCGCAGACCGATCAAGCGCCCGTCCTGGTTGTTGAGAACATCGAGCGCCATTTCGGTTCCTTCACCGCGGTCGATGGTGTCTCGTTCCAGATCAAGCAGGGAGAGACGTTTGGTCTGCTCGGGCCGAACGGCGCCGGTAAGACCACGACGATCTCGATGGTGACCGGCCTGATCCCAGCGAGCGCGGGCACGGTCACGGTGGCCGGCGAGCCGATGGGGGCGGACAAGATCGACGCCAAGCGGCACATCGGCTTGGTCCCGCAAGACCTCGCGATCTACCCCGAGCTGTCCGCTCGGGAGAATTTGCTGTTCTTCGGACGGCTGCAGGGTTTGGCTGGCAGCGAGCTCAAGACTCGCGTCGGACAGGTCCTGGAACTCGTTGGACTCGCCGACCGCGCCAAGGAAGCGACCAAGAAGTTCTCCGGGGGTATGAAGCGCCGGCTCAACATCGCGGTGGGCTTGCTGCACTCCCCGACCCTGCTGATCTTGGATGAGCCGACCGTCGGTGTCGATCCACAGTCCCGCAATTCGATCCTGGAGTCGGTGGAGGCGCTGGCCGGTGAAGGCATGGCCGTTCTGTACACGACGCACTACATGGAGGAAGCCGAGCGACTGTGCGACCGGGTTGCCATCATCGACTCCGGCTCGATCCAGGCCTGCGGCACACAGGATGAGCTGATCAAACTCACCGGGGGTGTGGACACCATCAAACTGACGGGCAGCGGCGATCTGGAGGACGCGGCCCGTGCGGTCGAGGCGTTGGACAGCGTCGAGAACGTGCAAAACGACCGCCGCCAACTGACGCTCACGGTGCACGACGCGCCCACTGCTGTCGCGGCCATCGTGACCACCGCAACCTCCAGCGGTATGAAGCTCTCGGATGTCGAGATCGCCCGTCCTGACCTGGAATCGGTCTTCTTGCACCTGACCGGCAAAGCGCTCCGGGACTGATGATGAACGCTCTCCTGACGATGACGGTCTCCGACCTCAGGCAGCGCATCCGGGACCGTTCGGTCATCATCTTCGCTCTGATCGTGCCGTTGGCCCTGATGTTTGTGTTCAACCTCGTCTTTGGCAACGCCACCGACTCCCAACTGCAACCCGTCACCGTGGCGGTGTCCGCTCCCGCAGGCGATCAGATGGCGCCCACCTTCGCCGTCGTGCTCGAAGAGGTCGACGTCCTCGACGTCACCGTCGAAGAGGCTTCCGCCGACGAGGCGCGAGCCCAGGCCGAGGACGGCTCCGTCGACGTCGCGATCATCGTGCCCGAGGACTTCACCGCCTCGATCAGCTCCGGCGAAGGCACCGAGGTGATTGCGGTGGAGTCAGACACCTCTGGCCTGGAGGGAGTGGTGGTGCTCAGCATCGTGCAGTCCATCGTGGACCAGTTCAACAATGGCGCGGTAGCGGCCAACGCAGCCTTCGAGCTCGGCGTGCCTCCGGCCCAGCTCGCGCAGGTCGCGCAGGATGCAGCGAGCGCCGGTCCGAGCATGACCCTGTCACCGGGGACGCTGTCCGATGAGCAGTTGAGCCCAGCTGCTGCGACCGTGGCTGGTCAGGCCGGCCTCTT
>JBATUU010000445.1:0-1724 GCA_049671385.1 Ornithinimicrobium sp.
TTTGCCTATTTCGTCCTGCCCACCCCCAGCGTGACGACCGCGGTAGCCGTCGCGATTGCCTTGAGCTCCACGGCCCTCGGCACGCTGCTGCCCATACTGAAAGACCGCAATATGGTGGACAGCAGGCTCGGCCAGGCAGTCCTCGTGCACGGCGCAAGCGGTGAGCTGCTCCCGGTGGTAGCGATGGCTCTGCTCCTGAGCACGCGCAATATCCCAGCATCGATCATCCTGCTCGTGCTGTATGCCACCGTCGCGCTGCTCGTTGCGACGGTCCCAAGTAGGGCTCTGCGTCGCATACCAGGCCTCGGCTTCGTGCTCAAGGAGCGAAGCCATGGGACGGGTCAGCTGATCGTGCGCGCAGTCCTGCTGCTGCTGATCGGTCTGATGGCACTTGCTGCGGTTTTCGCCCTCGACGTCGTGCTCGGGGCATTCGCAGCGGGAGCAATACTGCGCTACGTGCACAGGGAGTACGGCCTCGACGACGCACTCGAGAGCAAGCTCGACACTCTGGCATATGGGTTTCTCGTGCCGGTGTTCTTCGTCGTTTCCGGCATGGGCATCGCGCTCGACGCGGTCGCCGAGGCACCCCAGATCTTGCTGTACATCGTGGTGCTGATCCCTCTCGTGCGAGGGGGACCAGTGTGGCTCATCGAGCGCTACACCGACACGGGGTCTGGCCTACAGAGCCGGTCAGAACGAGCCCAATTGGCGATGTTCGCGGCGACCGGGTTGCCGATCATCGTGGCCGTCACCCAAGTTGCTGTGGCAGCGGACCTGATGTCGACTGCTAACGCCTCCCTGCTCGTTGCCGGTGGCGCGACCACGGTGCTGATTTTTCCCTTGCTCGCCCAGGTCATTCAACGGCGCAGCCAGGCCAAGAGCCCACTGCCGTGAACCGCGAGGTATGAGGCCACCGCAGCGACCGACGGGAGCACAGTCAGCTCGACAGACAACCCGAACATCATGCTCGTCAAGATGATGACCAGCAGCGGCAACGGAATGATCGCGGCACACGCCCCGGCCGCGACGGCACTGATCGCTACAACTAGGGGCAATCCGGGGATGAGTTCAGCAAGAAGCGTGCCGACGACGGCACCGGCAAATAACAAGGGGAACAGCGGCCCGCCGAAGAAGCCCCAGCGCATCGAGATTGCAAAAGCTATGAGTTTGCCGAGCACGACCGCAGCCAGCAGCACCCCGCCGAGCGCAGCGCCCTGATCCAAGATCACGCCGAGTTCTTGACGCCCACTGAACATCGTCAGGGGCAGGGTGAAGCCGATCGCAGCGATGAGCGAGGCCCCGAGCAACCCGCGAACAACGGGATGCGGGATCCGATTCGCGATCCGACCCGAGACCCCGAGCAACAGCGCGGCGCCGACACCGATAGCGGCCCCTACCAGCCCAAGCACCAGCGCCACGGGAATCCACCAGATGCGTAACTCCGGTGAGGGCACGTCGTAGACCGCCAAGAACGGCGTGCCCAGGGCCGGGAAGAGCACGAGGAAGGCGCTCAATGCTGCCACCAGCCCCGGCACCAACCGTTTGAATCCTGTCGACCACCGTGGGTGATAGAGCTCCATCGCCATGATCGGGCCCACGTAGGCGAAGGTACCCAGGCCGCCGAAGACCGCAGAGATCCCAGCAAAGGTCAGGTCAGCCTTCTCCTCTGGGTCATCGCTTGTTCGTTTGGCCACTGAGGTGCCTATACCCGCGCCGAGCGAAGC
>JBATUU010000446.1:0-3444 GCA_049671385.1 Ornithinimicrobium sp.
GCGCTGAGCAGACAACCCCGCTGGGCGATGACCCATGCCCACCCGCGGGTCCTTCTGTTGAGCGCGCTGTGCGTCCTCGGCGCCTTGATGCTGCGCCGACCCGATCTGGTGGTGCTCGCTGCGCCCATGGCGGTGGTTGCGGCCTGGGGTGCGGCGACCCGGCCGAGCGGCACTCCGCAGGCCCGGCTGCTGCAGTCTCACGCCATGGTCGCCGAAGGCCAAACACTGCATGTGGGCATCGAGGTGCGCGGCGTCCGAGGTCAAGACCATGCCGCTGGGTCGCTGGCTACCTCGACCTATGTCACGGCTAGCGGCAAGCAAAATGCTCGGGTTATCAGGACGCCGGTCACCGGTGCCACGGCGGCCAGCAGTGTCGCGTTGCGGCCGACGCGATGGGGGCGACACCGACTCGGGCCAGCGGTGGTTGGGGGCTCCAGTGCATGGGGGGCCTACCGGTGGGGACCGGAACCCATCGCAGCGCTGCCGATCACGGTGGTGCCTGCGCCCGTGGCTTTCGACACCTCAGCTGCGGCCCCTTCGCCACGAGGTTTGGTCGGCCGTCACAGGTCAGCCAGGATTGGCGATGGGGCCGAGTTTGCGGGTATTCGCCCCTTCCAGTGGGGCGACCGGCTCAAACGTATCCATTGGTCCAGATCCTTGCGCAGCGCTGAGCTGCACGTCACGACAACCCATGCCGACCAGGACACGCACGTCGCGATCGTGTTGGACGCTCACTATGACCTCGGGCGATCCGAGGGGATCGACGGTCGCCCGTCCAGCCTGGACCAATCAGTGCGGGCGACGGCAGCCGTGGCCGAGCACTTCTTGGCACACGGTGACCGGGTCAGCCTCCGGGTGCTCTCACATCGAGCGCCGATGACCGTGCCACCCGGCAGTGGGAGCAGGCACGGAGTGCGCATCAAAGACACGCTGTCCAAGGTGGTGCCGGGGGCCCCGATGGATCGCACCGCGTCGACGTTGCGCCTGGGGCTACGGCCCGGAGCCCTGGTGGTGGTGGTCTCTGCCATGGTGTCCCCGGATGCCACGACGTCTGCGGCAATGCTCGCTGCCTCGGGATTTTCGGTGTGCATGATCGACACCCTCGATGATGACGTGCAACCGGCGGACGACGAGGCTGTGGCGTTGCTGGCGTGGCGACTGCGCATGCTGGAACGCGACGACGAAATCACCGCGATCGTGCATCGGGGGGTGCCAGTTGTGCCCTGGGTCGGCCTCGGCAGTCTTGATCTCGCCTTGTGGCAGCTGGGGCGCAGGGTCCGATGAGCACTCTGCAGGAGATCAATCACGACGTCGCGACGATGAGCCGCACGCATGCCGGTGCCCGTTTGTTGATCGTGGTGTCCGGAGTTGTGTTCGCTGCGGCGCTGCAAGCCGGAACAGCAGGTATGCAGACTCAAGGTGTCCCGACACCGGGGTTGGGGCTGGCGGCTGGTTTTGCCATGATCGGCGTCAGCCTCCTGAGCGCATGGCATCCGCACTCGTTGATGCCGTTCCTGACTATGGGGTTCCTGATCCTGAACTGGGCTGTCCTTATGCCCGGCGCGTGGTCGCCATGGTTGTTGCCCGCGGCCCTTGCTCTATTGCTGCTGCACACCAGTGCCGCCGTCTGTGCGACGGTGCCGGCGCAAGCACCGATCCCTCGCGCACTCTGGTCGCTGAACAGCCTTCGGGTCGCGGCGGTGGCTGCGCTGACGACCGTCATCTGGCTGATCGCGGCCGTGATCGGTGAGGATCCTCCGGGCACCGGCTTGACCCCAGCATTCGTGGGGTTCAGCGTGTTGTTGGGGCTGCTCTGGCTGCACTATCGCGCGTATGTTGCACCGCAAGCGGCCCCGGCTACGAGGTGAGCGGTTAGGCGCTCTCTTTGCGCTGCGTGCGCTTGCGAGGCCGGGCCTCGACCTCGCGCCGCACGATGGTCGGGTTCACGTTGTCCAGGACAACCTCCCGGGTGATCACGACGCGTGCTATGTCTTCTTCTGAGGGCACGTCGAACATCACCGGCAGGAGCACTTCCTCCAAGATGGCGCGCAAACCGCGAGCGCCGGTGCCGCGCAACAGTGCCTGCTCAGCGATGGCCTCAACGGCGTCGGTCTCGAACTCCAACTCGACACCATCGATGTCGAACATGCGCTGGTACTGCTTTACCAGCGCGTTGCGCGGCTCGGTCAAGATGTTGACCAGGGCGTCACGATCCAATGGAGCGACCGTCGTGATGACCGGAAGCCGGCCGATGAACTCGGGTATCAACCCGAACTTCATCAGGTCCTCAGGGAGCACGTCTTCGTAGTGCTCGCTGCTGTCCTTGGCAGCGTGCAACTCAGCCCCGAAGCCCAGGCCCTGCTTACCGGCGCGCGCCTCGATGATTTTCTCCAGGCCGGCGAAGGCTCCGCCGAGGATAAACAACACGTTGCCGGTGTCGATCTGGATGAACTCTTGATGCGGGTGCTTGCGACCACCCTGGGGAGGCACGGATGCGGTGGTGCCTTCGAGAATCTTCAGCAGCGCCTGCTGTACGCCCTCGCCCGAAACGTCGCGGGTGATCGAGGGATTCTCGGACTTGCGGGCGACCTTGTCGATCTCATCGATATAGATGATGCCGCTCTCGGCCCGTTTCACATCGAAGTCGGCCGCCTGGATCAGTTTGAGCAGGATGTTCTCAACGTCTTCACCGACGTAGCCCGCTTCAGTGAGTGCCGTCGCGTCGGCAATGGCGAACGGCACGTTGAGCATCCGAGCGAGAGTCTGAGCCAGGTAGGTCTTGCCGCACCCGGTCGGGCCGATCATCAGAATGTTGGACTTGGCGATCTCGACGGTGTCCTCGCCTTTACGTCCCTCGCCAGCTTGGATGCGCTTGTAATGGTTGTATACGGCCACCGCCAGCGCCTTCTTGGCTGGCTCCTGGCCCACCACATACTGCTGCAGGAACTCGTTGATCTCGCGCGGTTTGGGCAGTTGGCCCAGGCCAAGGTCGCTGGACTCGGCCAACTCCTCTTCGATGATCTCGTTGCAGAGGTCGATGCACTCATCACAGATGTAGACCCCGGGCCCGGCGATGAGTTTTTTGACCTGCTTCTGGCTCTTTCCGCAGAAAGAGCACTTGAGCAGTTCACTGCTCTCGCCCATGCGTGCCACGCCGCATCCTCTCCTCGAGATCACCCCGCCCGATGGCGGTTCCCTCGCACGCTACCCCGCGAGCCGAAGCGATAACAGCCTTTAGAGGTGTGCCTGCGCGTCTTCTTGTCCCGATTCGCCCTCAGCGCAACGCGTCGCAACGTCGAGGGCGCGAAATACCCGCGAGTTGGCCCCCCGCGGGCGATCTCGCGGGCATTTCGGCACTTCACGGGGATTCCGGGGTGCGCTGGGCGCTAAACGCGGGCGTCGCGGCCGAGCAGGGACATGACCCTGACCAGGTGAGGGGCATCG
>JBATUU010000447.1:0-4374 GCA_049671385.1 Ornithinimicrobium sp.
TTGGACGAGCCCACCGCTGTGTTAACCCCGGCGGAGACCGACGAGTTGATCTCGATCATGGGTGAGCTCAAAGAGTCGGGGACCTCGATCGTTTTCATCACCCACAAGTTGCGTGAGGTGCGTGCCATCGCCGACCGGATCACCGTTATCCGGCGCGGTGCCGTGGTGGGCCATGCCAAGCCAAGCTCGACCGAGACGGAACTGGCCTCCTTGATGGTGGGCCGTTCCGTGTCATTGGCCATCGACAAAACGGGTGCCGATCCCGGTGAGGTCGCCGTACGAATCAAGGGGCTCACTGTCCTCAGCCCGACCGAGGTCGCCCTGGTCGACCGTTTATCGCTCGACGTACGCCGCGGCGAGATCTTGTGTGTTGCCGGGGTGCAGGGCAATGGGCAGACCGAACTAGCCGAGGCAATCCTCGGTCTGATCGACAGCGATGCAGGCTCGATCACGCTGGACGGGCAAGATCTGGCGTCCTTAGGTGTGCGCGAACGGTTGCGGGCCGGCATCGGCTTCGTGCCCGAGGATCGATCCACCGACGGGGTGATCGGGGCGTTCTCGATCGCCGAGAACCTCATCCTCGACCTCTACAACACCGAGCCGTTCGCCAAAGGCGTCTCGATGAACCCGAAGGTCGTGCGAGATAACGCAACACATCGCACAGGAGAGTTCGATGTGCGCTACACCCATGTCACCGACCCGATCTCGACGTTGTCCGGAGGTAACGCCCAAAAGGTGGTCTTGGCTCGGGAGATGTCGCGGCCGCTGCAGCTGCTGATCGCCTCGCAGCCCACTCGCGGGCTCGACGTCGGGTCGATCGAGTTCGTGCACTCGCGGATCGTGGCCGAACGGGATAAGGGCACGCCCGTGATCATCGTCTCTACCGAACTGGACGAGGTCATTGCTCTCGCCGACCGAGTTGCCGTGATGTATCGAGGAAAGATCGTCGGCGTGGTCGATGCCGCCGAGTCACCCGACGGGATCAGTCGCGACGTGCTGGGGCTGATGATGGCCGGCGTGCCGCTCGCCGAGGCAATGGCCAAGAGACCGGGGTCGAAGGCAGCAAAGGAGACCTCCCCATGAGCGAGAAGCCCACCGAAGCAGAGGAGCCAACAGCGCAGGCGGATACGCCGGCAGAGGATGAGCGCGACACTCGCAGCGACATCGTGCGTCAGATAGTCGGCGGCAACGCCATGATCTCGGTGTTGGCGATCGTGTTGTCGTTGCTGATCGGTGGCGTGCTGATTGCCTTCGCCGACGAAAACGTGCGTGAAGCCTCGAGCTACTTCTTCTCCCGGCCCAGCGACATGCTCGGCGAAGTGATCGAGTCGGTTCGTGCTGCATACAGTGCGCTCTTTCGCGGAGCGATCTTTGACTGGACACAGGACTCCTTCGCCGGTCAGGTCAAGCCGTTGACGAACTCGATGGTGTTCGCCACTCCGCTGGTGCTGGCTGGGTTGGGCATTGCCGTTGCCTTCCGGGCTGGACTGTTCAACATCGGTGCCCAAGGTCAGATCATCATCGGCGCGATCTTTGCCTCCTACATCGGGTTTGCCTGGGACCTGCCCGCCGGTCTGCACTTGCTGCTCGCGATGCTCGGTGGGGCCATCGGCGGTGCGCTCTGGGGTGCTATCCCCGGCGCCCTCAAGGCTCGATTCGGGGCGAACGAGGTGATCGTCACGATCATGCTCAACTACATCGCCGTCTACACGATCAGCTATACGTTGAAGCAACCGGTGTTCAACCCCGGTCGTTCCGGACAGCGCAGTCCTTCGATCGCCGATAGCGCAACATATCCGCTGCTGATCCCGGACTGGCTGGTGCCGGGCAATACCTTCCGATTGCACTGGGGCTTCATCGTCGCTCTGCTGGCAACGGCTGCAGTGTGGTGGCTGCTGGAACGTTCGACCACCGGCTTCGAGCTGCGAGCCGCCGGGGCCAACCCGCATGCCGCGCGAACCGCCGGGATGTCGGTCGGCAAGGTCACGGTGATCACCATGTGCATCGCCGGTGCCCTATCCGGTCTCGCCGCCACGGCGCAAGTATTGGGTACCGAAGGGTCGTTGACAGCGGGCGTTGCCGCCTCATACGGCTTCGACGCCATCACGGTGGCCTTGCTGGGACGTTCCAAACCGGTGGGCACGTTGATGGCGGGTTTGTTGTTCGGTGCGCTGAAGTCCGGTGGGTTCTTGATGCAGGCCGAGACGCAGACGCCGATCGACATCATCCTGGTGGTGCAATCCATCATCGTGCTGCTGATCGCTGCGCCACCGTTGATCCGAGCCATCTTCCGTCTGCCCGACCCCGACCAGCCGCGTCGGCGGTCGGCCACCCCGGCGAAGCAGGAGGCCGCAGCATGAGCACCACGACGCAGGCCACCCCCTCCGCCGCACCGGAGGAGATGGTTGACGAAGAGGTCCATAAGCGGATCGGCTACCGCGTTCCGATCATGTATGCGCTGGCTGCGCTGATCGGTCTGCTGTTTCTGTGGCGGACCGAGTCGGGCGTCGATACCCGATTCCAGATCAGGTCCGGATCCTCGTGGCTGAACATCCCGACCTTCGGGGTGCCCGCCTTCGCCTCGATTGTCGTGTTGGTTGTGCTGATGGCCGGGGCGGCGGTCCTGGCCTACCTGCAGACCAAGAGACGCCACCGGGTGAAGCCGTGGATGCACTCCCTCGTCGGACTTGCCTTCGTGCTGAGTTTCTTGGTGTGGGTGGGCGCAGGCAAGTCCTCCGTGATCCCGGTGACCTCGCTCTTGGCGGGAGCCTTGGCGCTCTCGGTGCCACTGATCTTCGGCGCCATGTCCGGTGTGGTCTGCGAACGCTCCGGGATCATCAACATTGCGATCGAGGGGCAGTTGCTTTTCGGTGCCTTCGCGGCTGCCGTGATTGCCTCGCAGTTGGCCAGTGGGTACGCGGGTCTGATCGCAGCGCCGATTGCGGGCGCCATGGTCGGGGCGATGCTGGCGTGGTTCTCGGTGTCGTTCCGGGTCAATCAGATCATCGTCGGTGTGGTGCTCAATACCCTGATCATCGGGTTAACCGGATTTCTTTTTTCGACGGTTCTGGCCGATGACAAGCTCAACTGGAACTCCCCGCCCAAGCTGAACGAGATCGACATACCGTTGTTGTCCGATATACCGATCATCGGACCGGTGTTGTTCGAGCAGACGATCCTGGTCTACATCATGTATGTGCTGGTCATCGCGCTGCAGTTCATGCTGTTCCGCAGCCGTTGGGGACTGCGCACGCGTGCCGTCGGCGAGCACCCCAAGGCCGCAGACACGGTGGGCATCAAGGTCAACACTCGTCGGGTGTGGAACACCATTCTGGGCGGTGCCATCGCCGGACTCGGTGGCGCCTTCTTCACAGTCGGCTCCGGATTGGCTTTCGGGCGAGAGATGTCGGCAGGCCAGGGCTATATCGCGCTCGCCGCGATGATCTTGGGCAAGTGGAGCCCCAAGGGTGCGGTGCTGGCGGCTCTGTTGTTCGGCTTCTCCAAGAACCTGGGCAATGTGATTTCGACCATCGGCAGCTCGGTGCCCTCAGAGGCGCTGTTGATGTTGCCCTACGTCATTACAATTCTGGCTGTGGCTGGGTTCGTCGGTCGGGTGCGGCCGCCGGCAGCCGAGGGCACGCCGTACACGAAAAGTTGATAGGTATGTCTGGTGAGCGGGCAGGGAGGCGATGGGTGTGTCTGGTGATCTGAGGTTCGACTGGGATGCGCTACAGGCTGCAGCCCACGCGGCGATGGAGCAAGCCTACGCACCGTACTCAGGCTATCCCGTGGGTGCGGCCGCACAGGTGAGCGATGGCCGAGTCGTGAGCGGCTGCAATGTGGAGAACGCGAGCTATGGACTGGCGTTGTGCGCCGAGTGCGGCATGGTGAGCGAGCTGATCGCAAGCGGAGGCGGGACGTTGCAGGCAATGGTCTGCGTGAACTCCGCAGGAGAGATCATCATGCCGTGCGGTCGATGCCGCCAAGTGCTCTCTGAGCACTCTGATCCGACGTCGGTGTTGATGACTCCGGAGGGCGAGCTCACCATGGCCGAGGTCCTCCCTCAGGCTTTCAGCGCTGGGGACTTGGACCACTCGGACCAGCAGGGGATCTAACTGCTGAGAAGAACGTCCTCGGGCATGCCGTGGGCCACAAGTTGTGTGGCGTGCTCGGGGGAGGCAGCCACATAGAGCACCGTGCCGCCGATGCCCTTGATGGATCGCTGCACCGAGGCGCAGGTGCCGGCGTCGATCGCCATCCGACCCTCATCGGAGGGAATGAAGGCAGGCTCGGCGCCGGTGGAAGGCTCCGTGGCGCCGGTCGCCTCGCCGCCGGTCGTCTCGGCAGCCTCGTTGGCTGCCCGCTGCGCCGCAT
>JBATUU010000448.1:0-6635 GCA_049671385.1 Ornithinimicrobium sp.
ATACTGCCCTTGACAGGTCGTTAGGTGTCGCTGCGACGGGGCGGACGATAGGAAGTACGCTCAGGTCGTGTCGGTGATGTCGGAAACGCGGCCGTGTGGGGCGCCGGATCTTGAGACGAGACAGGGCGGTCGTGCCGTGTTCGCCAGGGAGGCGCAAATGCTCGTGCCGCTGGCTGGCGCTGCCGCTGACATGTGCGCTGGTCTCTTGGGGGAGCCGCAGGTTTTCTTCGAGGTGCCGTTGGCCGCCGGAGTGCCAGACATGGTCGTGGTGGCGTTCGACAATGAGGTGGCCCGTAGGCGGTTGGCCGCCGGGTTAAGCCCGGTGGTCGACGCCGTGGCCGTTCGTGCCCTGGTTGCGCTGGGAGCCGACGTGCAGGACGTGCGCGACTTAGCTACAAGAGCCGGGGTGAGCCCCGGCCATCTTAGCCGTAGAGTTCTGCCCGGGCTAGTGAGCACTGGGTGGGTGGAGCTGGGCGCCGGGGGCGTCGTCAATGTAAGGCACGCGTATGAGCCCGTGGTGTCGTGGGCGGTGAGTGTAGAGGCGAAACGTCGTGAGTGGGCCAAGGCGGTAGGGCAGGCGCACCGGCATCTGCCTTCGGCCGACCGCGTGTTCGTCGCATTGGATTCGGCGTACGCGGGTCGGGCGGTCGAGAACGCGACGTATCTGGCCGGTACCGGGGTGGGAGTGGTGACCGTGAACGCCTCTCCGGTCGCACCGTCCGCCGCGGTGGATGTGGTCACCCTCCCGAAACCGAACCGGCCGCGACTGCCTCGTGGGCATCGTGGAACGAACCCAGCTGCGAAGGCCCTCCTTGGGGAACGTGCGTGGGACCTTGAGCTTGCGGGTCGGCGAACCGGCCCGACCTACCCGGTCTACGGCCGGAACTTGGCTCTGGCCTAATCTTGGGGAGCCCGTCAGGGCAAACGCGCCTGCCATTCAGGAAGATGCAGCGGGCGGGCGTTGGCCGTCAGGGGTGTCGGCAGGTCCGCAGCGAAGGCGCTGGCATCGCGCACCGTACGCAGAGCTTGGTGCCCCGGCCGGCGGGTGTTGAGGTCGCCGGTCAGGCTGGCGCACTCGAGCAGGTAGTGCAGGTTAGCGGTGGGTTGCTCGTACGTGGCTGCCGCACCGAGTCTGCGACAGAACCGGCACGCGCACGTGAGGTGTGTCGGCTGTGTGCGCAACGTCAGGTGCGCGGCGTGTGGGACGCTGTGGAGGACGGTCCGGTCGAAGTACCGCTCGACTGGGGCGGCTTTCGGTCTGCCGGGGGTGGACCGGCGTATGGGCTGGGCACCGTACATCTGCTCAGGCCAACTGGTGCCGGTCGAGAAACCCTGCGCGCCCCACGCAATCCCCATCCACCCAGTCAGGCCGCTGTTGGGCAGAACAAGCACTTTATCTTCCAGAGTGGCGGTCGTGGCAAGGTCGCGGTACCCATCAAGGATGGCGCGCTCGGTCAGTTGGCCGTAGCGAGGTTCGACAACGGGCCAGTAGAACCGCAGCCACCAAAGGGGCTCGTTGCTCTCGACGAGTTCCTGTTTGAGTGCGGAGCGAAGATCGGTGTTGGTCAGCCAAGTCGAAGGCAGGGTCAGGTTGACGAACATGTTCTCGTCGCCGAGCTCGGCCCGGGACGCGCGAACCCAGTCCATGGCTCTTGCCAGCTCGGTCCGACCTGTCGTGTCGGCGACCCATCCGGACGCGGAAAGGAACACGTTTGCGCCCGCGGCGGCCTGGGACTCGAGCACCTCCTGGACCCACGCCGGGTCGAGGGTTGCGGGAATGCCGTTCATCCACGAGTACCGGGTCTTGGCCTTATGTGGGGGCGGGGTGGGCGACCCGGAGCCGGTGATGGTGTAAATCTCGGGGTCAGCGATCTTCATCGCGGCGTGGGTGCAACTGGCCAGGTATGTATTCGCCGCCGCTGGCGCCAGTTTCGGCAGTCGCACCACAACGCCGAGGCCGGCCCGCCCCCGGACTCGCCGCCTAGCGGCTGCGAGCAACTCGGGGATGTGCTGGGAGTGCTGGTGGCTCTTGTGCACCAGGAACATGGGGACGCGCCCCTCGACCATGTCGAGCAGAGGTGCGAGAGGCGCTGACTGGACGCGGCGGACAGTCTGGCTCGACGACTGCCCCTGTTGGGGCACGTCGGCACCGCCCGTCTCGTCGTCGCCGAGCTCAACGATGTCGCCCGCTTGCGAGGACATGCGGAGTGCTTCCACGTCGACATCGTCGTCGGTGATCGGGTCGTTATCTACGTCGCCGTCGTCGGTCAGGTCCTCGACCCAGCTGTCGTCCTCACTCATGGTGGTTTTCCTCGTCGTCGGTTCCAGTGTCGGTCGAGTCTGCGGGTGTCGCGTCGGGCATGAGTTCGGCCAGGTCTCGGCATGCTCTGCGCGCGCTGCCGCGGTCGGCCTCATCCGGGCCCACGAACCGGCGAACAAGGTCGGAGAGACCGGCGGGGACGGCGGAGGGCAAGGCGGCTGGGCCGGCCTTGATGAGGTCGACCGCCTCGAGGAGGGTGATGGTGGTGCGCCCCTCGTAGAACGGATGCTGGCCGGCGAGCATGAGGTGCATGACGACGCCGACCGCGAAGATGTCGGCGGCCTTGCGGGCCCGCTCCTGACGCAGCTGCTCCGGAGCCATGAACGGGGCCGTGCCCATCAGGCTCGGGTAGGACGTGATGGAGTCATGGTCGAGCACGCGGGCCAGCCCGAGGTCAAGTACCACCGGCTGACCCCAGTCGCCGCCTCGGACGGCAATGTTCTCCGGCTTGATATCGCGATGAACCGTGTCTACGCCGTGCAGTGCCATCAGCCCAGACATAACCCCTTGGCCGAAGCTGACCACCTCCTCAGGGTCGATCTGCCTTCCGGGCTCGAGCTTGGAGGCTGCATCGCCACCGGGGATGAACTCGAATACTAGGGCGGCCCTAGTTGCGCCGCCGATGTCGACCGCGGTGGTCTCGAGCAGCTTGACTACGTAGGGGCTGTTCACGCGTCGCAGCCCCTCGACCTCTCGGTCCAGGCGGTCCTTGGAGTACGTAGGCGACATGATGACCTTTGCTGCCCGGTGCGTCCCATCCGTCAGGTCGAGCCTCCACGTTTCTCCGAACGCCCCGCGGCCAAGGGGCCGGACGCTACCGACCTCGAACGCGGCCGCAACATCGGTGGCGTCCAGGTCGAAGTCCCCGGCGGGCACAGGCGCGGTTCGGTACGAGTTAGTCGACATAACGATGTCGCTACTCATGACACACCCCGCCTTTCTGCGCGCGGCACCCGCCTGAAACCGGCGGGACCTTGCTCATCTTGTACGACGAAGCCCGCGTACCGGCCCTTCGCGTCGTTGGTGCGCGTGTCGTGCGGGCTCCTCGACCAGACCAGCCGCACAGTCGCCTGCCCGGCCGTCTCCCGACGGACCTTCGGCCACCGCTGGGAGCCTTTGGTGAGTTCCGCGCGAAGACGCATTCCTCGGATGTCGTCAGGCTGGTACTACTCCACGAAGCCCGCGCCAAGGTTCCTCCAGCGTCGAACAGCAGATGCCGTTGCGATGCGTGTCTGCAACTTAGCGGTTGGACCTCAGGAGTCGGGCGGCTCGAACGGCGGCAACTCTGAACGTCTCGGTAAGCGAACTATCACCGGTCAAACTATCGTCACAGGGGCCGTTTCTGGCTACCGCATTACCTGGAACAACAAATTGTGGCTTACCTGCCTGGTACGAGGCTGAGCGACCCAGCCGAGTTGTAGGTAGGCGACCGTTGTCATGTTGGTAGGTTGCCGGCCCAGGCTTCGACGTGCCCGCCTTTGAAGACGTAGTGCTCAATGTTGGTGCATGACTGTTGCAGGTCTTGCCAGGGGTGGGCGTCGATGTCGCTGCGCCCGATGCGTGTGAACGCCCAGGCGGCGGCCCGTGCGGGCGGGCCACCTCTGGTTGGTGGCGCAACATCGACGATAGCGACGCGGGCGCCAGGGACGAGGAGGCGGGTGACGCTTTGCCAGGCAGTTGCCGAGTCGGGCATTAGGGAAAGGGTGTAGGCGAAGATGGCAGCTTCGATCGGCTCGTTGACGCGGTGCTCATTCAGGGTTTCGCGATCGAGGTCTTGGGCGTCGGCTTCGATGAGTGTGCGGTCGGCTGTGATCGTCCGTTGGGCAGCTTTGCGAAGCATTGATGGGTTGGAGTCGACCCCGATGATGTGGCCGGTCGGTCCGATCGCTTGGGAAAGCACGGGCATGGTCAGTCCGGTGCCGCAGCCGATGTCGAGCACGTGTTGGCCTTCTCGGAGGTGCAGGGCGTTGACTCCGGCTGTCCTCCCCGTTCTGTAGAGCAGCTGCTCTAGTGAAAGCACGTCGTATGCCGGCGCTAGCAGCCGGTAGACGCGCTGCGTAGTTCTGTTGGGTGTGGGAGAAACCATGCGCAACTTTGTTCGTTGAGGTGCCTTGTTGGCGAGACACCTCGCGTGAGCTGTCACTGAGTTGTGGAAGTAGTTCCGTTCATTTGGCGACTTTTGACCACTCCTCAATCCCGACCTTATACCCTAGGGGGGTACAGCACCTTACAGTCATTGGTCCCTTCGCGCCCCTCGCCTGGGGGCCGTCTACATGCATGGAGGAGTGTCGATGAGCTCAGAAGTCGCTTCCGGAGACGCCGGTGGGGTTCGTATTCCGATGCCTGGACATGCTGGTGTGGTCGGCGGGGTGGTGGTGAGTGTGGGACTCAGTGCTGTGGCTGTTGTTTCACCGGCTCAGGGGCACGCGGTGCTGGTTGCTGCGATCGCTACTCCGTACCTTGTGTTCGCGCTGTTGGATCGTTCGCGACGGGGCTTGATGATCGAGGTCTTGGCTGTTGTTCTTTTTGTGACTGCGGCGTTGCTGCTGTTGCAGAGTCCGGCATGGCTCGTCGCGGTTGCTCTCGTGGGGCACGCGGGATGGGATGTCGTGCATGTGCGGTGGGCTCCGGTGCGGGGTGTCGGTGACTACCCGGCGTGGCGCGCGGCTCTGGACGTCACTGCGGCAGCGATGTTGCTGGCAGTGAGTCTTGTGGCTGCTTAGCGGCAGGCACGAGGTGACTTGTATACCCCTTGGGGGTATTATATAGGTATGGCTAGTGATGTGGATCGTTCGCGGTTGGCTTCTGTTGGCACGGAGGTGGACCCGGTGTGCGGGATGACGGTGGACCCGGGCGGGTCCTTGAGCGTCGAGCACCAGGGGGACCAGTTCGTCTTTTGCTCTCAGCGGTGCGCGGACACGTTCGCTGACGACCCGCAGGGGTATGCCTCCGGCCAGGGGCAGCATGAAGGTGGCACTGCGCACAGTGGGGATGGTGAGGCGACGGGCGATGGGGAGGTTGAGTTCACCTGTCCGATGCACCCGGAGATCCGTCAGATGGGGCCGGGGGCTTGCCCGATTTGCGGGATGGCTCTAGAGCCGGCCACTGTGACCGCTGATACCGGGCCGAGCGCCGAGCTGGTGGATATGACCCGGCGGTTCTGGGTGGGCGCGGCGTTAGCGCTGCCGGTGTTCTTCCTGGAAATGGGATCGCACCTGTTCGAGGTCGTGCACGATTTTGTGCCGCCCACCGTGTCGCACTGGGTGCAGTTGGTTTTGGCGACACCGGTGGTGTTGTGGGCGGGGTGGCCGTTCTTTGTCCGGGGGTGGGCTTCGGTCCGCAGCCGCAACCTGAACATGTTCACCCTCATTGCGATGGGCACCGGGGTGGCGTGGCTTTACAGCGTGGTCGCGACCGTTGTGCCAGGCATCTTTCCGGCCTCTTTTAGGGACAGCGAAGGGATGGGGCAAGGGACCGTTGCTGTGTACTTCGAGGCGGCCGCGGTGATCACGGTGCTGGTGCTGCTGGGCCAAGTGTTGGAGCTGCGGGCTCGGGAGCGGACATCGGGTGCGATTAAGGCGCTGCTGGATATGACACCCAAGACGGCACACCGGATCACCGGCGGTGACAATGAGGAGGACATTGGGTTGGAGCAGGTTCAGCTGGGTGATCGGCTGCGGGTACGCCCCGGTGAAGCGGTCCCGGTCGACGGGCTCGTCCAGGAGGGGCAGTCCTCGGTTGATGAGTCGTTGGTGACCGGTGAGTCGATGCCCGTGACCAAGAAGACCGGGGACGCCGTGATCGGGGGGACGATCAATCAGTCCGGCTCGTTGGTGATGGAAGCACAAAAGGTCGGTAAAGACACGATGCTGTCGCGGATTGTGGCGATGGTCGCCGACGCACAACGCTCACGCGCACCCATCCAGGGTTTGGCCGACCGGGTCGCCGGGATCTTTGTGCCTGCTGTGATCGTTGTGGCAGCGATCGCATTCGTAGTGTGGGCGATCGTTGGCCCTGAGCCCAGGTTCGCGTACGCGTTGATCGTGGCTGTCGCGGTGCTGATCATCGCGTGCCCATGCGCGCTGGGGTTGGCTACGCCCATGTCGATCATGGTCGGTGTTGGCCGTGGGGCGGGGATGGGAGTGTTGATCAAGAACGCCGAAGCGTTGGAACGCCTGGAAAAGGTCGACACCCTCGTCGTCGACAAGACTGGAACCCTGACCGAAGGACGGCCAAGCCTGACCCAGACCGTAACCGCCCAGGGATTCACAGCCGATGAGATCTTGCGTTGGGCCGCTGGGGTGGAACGTTCCTC
>JBATUU010000449.1:0-3948 GCA_049671385.1 Ornithinimicrobium sp.
GTTCATTCAGTGCATCCGGTGCAGCGATATGACGTGGTGCTCTGTATGGGGTGCGCTCGCCTTCACGCTGACCGCACCCCATAGAGCACTAAACTTCCTCGACCGAGCTGGGCTCGCGCCGGGACAGGTCGATGCCGAGCTCGTCGGCGGCACGGAACACATCGGTGTCGCTGTCACGCAGATCGATGTGCGTGCCATCGCTGGAGAGCACCTCGACGTTCAGGCACAAGGACTGCATCTCCTTGATCAGCACCTTGAACGACTCGGGGATGCCGGGCTCCGGCACGTTCTCGCCCTTGACGATCGACTCGTAGACCTTCACGCGGCCGGTCACGTCGTCGGACTTGATCGTCAGCAGCTCCTGCAGCGCGTACGCCGCGCCGTATGCCTCGAGCGCCCAGACCTCCATCTCGCCGAATCGCTGGCCACCGAACTGAGCCTTACCACCCAACGGCTGCTGGGTGATCATCGAGTACGGGCCGGTGCTGCGGGCGTGAATCTTGTCGTCCACCAGGTGGTGCAACTTCAAGATGTACATGTAACCGACGGCTACCGCCTCGGGGAACGGCTCACCGGAGCGACCGTCGAAGAGCCGAGCCTTGCCGGACTCACCGATCAAGCGCTGACCGTCGCGGGTCGGCAAGGTGGACTCCAACAGACCTGTGATCTCACCCTCGCGAGCGCCATCGAACACCGGGCTTGCGACCCGGGTGCGCGGCGTGGCCTCACGGGCGTCGGACGGAATCTGCTCTGCCCATTGCGGGTTGCCAGCGATCTCCCAGCCCTGCGCCGCGGCCCAGCCGAGGTGCAGCTCCAGGATCTGGCCGACGTTCATCCGGCCGGGCACACCCAACGGGTTGAGCACGATGTCGACCGGGGTGCCGTCCTCCAGGAACGGCATGTCCTCGACCGGGAGGATCTTGGAGATCACACCCTTGTTGCCGTGACGACCAGCCAACTTGTCACCGTCGGTGATCTTGCGCTTGTTGGCCACGTAGACCCGCACCAGCTGGTTGACACCCGGTGGGAGCTCGTCGCCCTCCTCGCTGTCGAAGACCTTGACGCCGATGACCGTTCCGGTCTCGCCGTGCGGCACCTTCATCGACGTGTCGCGGACCTCGCGCGCCTTCTCACCGAAGATCGCACGCAGTAGTCGCTCCTCTGGTGTCAACTCGGTCTCACCCTTGGGCGTGACCTTGCCGACCAGGAGGTCGCCATCGCGTACCTCGGCACCGATCCGGATGATCCCGCGTTCGTCGAGGTCAGCCAGGACCTCGTCCGAGACATTGGGGATGTCGCGAGTGATCTCCTCCGGGCCCAGCTTGGTGTCGCGAGCGTCGATCTCGTGCTCTTCGATGTGGATCGAGGACAACACATCGTCCTGCACCAAACGCTGGCTCAGGATGATCGCGTCTTCGTAGTTGTGACCCTCCCAGGGCATGAATGCCACGAGCAGGTTGCGACCCAATGCCATCTCGCCACCGTCGGTCGCTGGGCCATCAGCCAACAGCTGGCCGCCCTCGACTCGGTCACCCTCGTTGATCCGGACCTGCTGGTTGTAGCAGTTGCCCTGGTTGG
Organism: Ornithinimicrobium sp.; assembly: GCA_049671385.1. Taxonomy (GTDB): domain Bacteria; phylum Actinomycetota; class Actinomycetes; order Actinomycetales; family Dermatophilaceae; genus Ornithinicoccus. The sequence goes on from JBATUU010000449.1 coordinate 1,579, forward strand.
ACCGGGTGAACTTGTCCACCCGGTAGCTGGTGTACGTGCCGTCGTCATTGGTCACCGAGACGATGTCCGCCGAGACGGCCGAGACCACGCCCGGCTTGTCAGCGCGCACCACGTCGCCGGAGTCCAGCGCCGCGCGCCACTCCATACCGGTTCCGACCAGCGGCGCCTCGGCGCGCACCAGCGGCACGGCCTGACGCTGCATGTTGGCGCCCATCAACGCACGGTTGGCGTCGTCGTGCTCCAGGAACGGGATCATCGCGGTCGCGGCTGACACCATCTGTCGAGCCGAGACGTCCATGTAGTCCACGTCACCGGCGGGAACGTCGACCGCCTCGCCCTCCTTGGCCCGCACCAGCACGCGCTCGTCCAGGAAGTTGCCTTCCTGGTCAAGCATGGCGTTGGCCTGAGCAATGACGAAGCGGTCCTCCTCGTCGGCGGACAGGTAGTCGACGTCGTCGCTGACCGTGCCGTTCTTGACGCGGCGGTAGGGCGTCTCGACAAACCCGAACGGGTTGATCCGTCCGTATGAGGCTAGCGAGCCGATCAGACCGATGTTCGGTCCCTCAGGGGTCTCGATCGGACACATGCGTCCGTAGTGCGACGGGTGAACGTCACGGACCTCCATACCGGCGCGGTCACGCGAGAGACCACCCGGGCCCAGCGCGGAGAGACGACGCTTATGGGTCAGGCCGGCCAGCGGGTTGTTCTGGTCCATGAACTGGGACAACTGACTGGTGCCGAAGAACTCCTTGATGGAGGCCACGACGGGGCGGATGTTGATCAGGGTCTGCGGCGTGATCGCCTCGACATCCTGAGTGGTCATCCGCTCACGCACGACCCGCTCCATCCGGGACAGGCCGGTACGGACCTGGTTCTGGATCAACTCACCGACGCTGCGCAGACGGCGGTTGCCGAAGTGGTCGATGTCATCGACCTCCGCCAGCAACGGCTCGCGCTTGCCACCACGGGTGACCTCAATGCTCTCGTCGCCAGCGTGCAGCGCGACGATGTAGCGGATGGTGGCGACGATGTCGTCCACGCCGAGAACCGACTCGTTCAGCGGTGCCTCAAGACCCAACTTCTTGTTGATCTTGTAGCGGCCGACCTTTGCGAGGTCATAGCGCTTGGGGTTGAAGTACAGGTTCTCCAACAAGTTCTGTGCGGCCTCGCGGGTGGGCGGTTCGCCCGGGCGCAACTTGCGGTAGATGTCCAGCAGCGCCTCGTCCTGATTGGCGGTGTTGTCTTTCTCCAGGGTTAACCGGATCGACTCGTAGTGGCCGAACTCCTCGAGAATCTGCGCCTCGGTCCAACCCAGCGCCTTCAACAGCACGGTCACGCTCTGCTTGCGCTTACGGTCGACGCGCACACCCACCATGTCGCGCTTGTCGACCTCGAACTCCAACCAGGCACCGCGGCTCGGGATGATCTTGGCGGTGTAGACGTCCTTGTCGGAGGTCTTGTCCAGCGAACGCTCGAAGTAGACGCCGGGGCTGCGCACCAACTGCGAGACAACGACGCGCTCGGTGCCGTTGACGATGAAAGTGCCTCGGTCGGTCATCAGCGGGAAGTCGCCCATGAACACCGTCTGGCTCTTGATCTCACCCGTTGAGTTGTTGATGAACTCGGCAGTGACGAACAGCGGCGCGGAGTAGGTCATGTCCCGCTCTTTGCACTCATCGATCGAGTACTTCTGCTCCTCGAACCTGTGGTCGCGGAACGACAGCGACATAGAGCCGGAGAAGTCCTCAATGGGAGAAATCTCCTCGAAGATTTCCTCTAAGCCGGAGCGGTCCGGCACGTCGGTGCGTCCGGCCTCGGCCGCAGCAGCAACGCGTGTTTGCCAGTCCTCGTTGCCGAGCAACCAGTCAAAGCTGTCGGTCTGCAAGGCCAGGAGGTCGGGGACCTCAAGGGGCTCACGAATTTTTGCGAAACTCAATCGGCCAGAAGCCGTGCGAGCGGTGGTTACAGTCTTATTAGCAGTGCGCGAGGCAGCCAAGGATGGTCCTTCCACGGGCCTTTTCAAGCGGCTAGGTCAACGCGGCCCCCAAGCCCCCGAAGTGCGCACTCCATACGCCACGTCATGAACGCGATCCGAAGAGGACCAACGTGCTGAAGCGGCGGCTGGGTGGACGAGGAGCGCCGAGTGGGCAGCGCAAACCATCACCATACACCTGCGGACACACTTCGCCTAACCGATCCCCCGCCACTTCGGCAACGCTCAGATCCCAACCGCAGCCAGCCCACACACTTTCCACGCTGAAAACCCCATGATCCTCTCCCCGGTCGAGGCATCCGTCAAGTGGGCTAGGGACCGGTACACCCGTTCCACCGCTGGCGGTTCCTACATAGAACGGTCGCGGGGACCCCACC
>JBATUU010000450.1:0-2098 GCA_049671385.1 Ornithinimicrobium sp.
GAACAAGGCCGGATGCGGCGGCTTCAAGGAGTCCGACTGCGAAGGACTCTCGCCGGCTGGAGCTGATCACAAACCCGCAGGTATTAAGTTGTGCTCGAAGGTCGGGAGTGAAGTCGACGATCTCGACCGAGCCTCGAATGTCCTCTCGGGATAGGCGCTCGTCGAACGCCTGAGCGTAGTCACGCATCGAGACGGATTGGTGAGGGTCGAAGCGTCGGCCTACGAGAACTATTTCCCAGCGCGGGTCCTCGCTGCGCAGCATGGCCAGGACCTCCAACGCCCATAGGGGATCCTTAACTCGCTGACCCCATCCGATCATGAGAATGCGGCGGTTGTTGCCGTCGGCCATGGTCACTGCAGTACGACTCGGCTCGATGATATTGGGGATCACATGCAGACGGGTCTGGCTCAAGCGGTCTTTAAGCAAACGCTTGACGACGGTTTTGAGATGCTCACTGACGAATATGAGGTCGTCGACGCGCGACCAATCGACCAGATGAATCCAGGGACTCAGCGCGTCCATGCTGTGGATGCGCAAAATCAGAGGGACACGCGCCGGGACGCTCATAGTGGCTAAGAGCGCTCCGCGGTCAGCCCAATCCACGAAGACGGCGTCACTGACAGCCATTTCCGAGGCGATTTCAGCTGATGGTACAAACGTTGGATCAATAGCATGACGCATGCGCAACTCCAGCATGTCACGGTTCGGCCCGTTGCCTCCGAGCATGGGTCGCTGGCTGAGATCTATGACACGGGTTGTGCACACCCGCCCCAAGGATTCGATAACGGGCGAGCAGAAGTTGGGGTAGGAGCCAGGCAACACCAACACGCGGGGCCGCTGTGGCAGATCATTCTTTCTTCGGTCTGAATCGCGGTGCGATATTCGCGAGACATCCTGTCGGCGGGGCGCAGCGGACAGCTGTAGTAGTTCCCCGACGTCGCTGCTGTGCCAGGCGGAAAGAAATGCCTCCGGTTCGTCAACAAGCGGTGAGTGGTGTCCGTCGGCGTGCAACTCGCGGTGAAAGAGTAGTCGCAAACTGGAGTGGGTGAACTCCGTAGCGACGTGGAGGTCACCCACGGCCAAGGCGCGATCGGCGGTGTCGAGTGCCCGCTGGATGATGGCTGCATGAGTAGACGGCTGAGTTGCGGTCGTGGTCAGTGTCACCAGGGCTAGGCTCACGTCGTAACGCACTTGATCCATCGGAGCCAGCGAATCCCGGGGAATCTCTGATAGCGCCGCGGCCGCGCGACGCGCCGGCTCGAAGGCGCTCGCCGAAAGCAGCATGTGTACGAGCGCCACCAGGCCTGGGAAGAGATCAGGGGTCATCGGACGAGGCAGTTGATCGACACGCCGTGTGAAAGCCGCGAGCCGCGGTCGACTGGTCAGTCGGTTGCGCACTGAAGATTCCGGATCGATCAATTGACGTAACCGCGCACGGGTGACCTCATGGCCCAGATCCTCAATCTGCAGCATTGGGAGTACCTGTGAACGGGCTCTGATGTGATCGATGATTGCCGCACCCTCGGGGCTCACAGGGATGATCGCATCCGAATGAGTGAGGGCTCTCTTGACTCGCTTGTCACGGCGCGCCTTGCGAAGCATGCGCTGAGGCACGAATGGGATTGCAGGACGAGCCGATGCTCCCCTTTGGTCGGTTGGCGACTCCTCTGATCCGTCGAGCTTGATGGGCGAACTCAAGGCGCCGAGACTGGCCGGGACCTGACCCGATCCGAAGACGAGCCACAGCTGATCACTGAGGTGAGCCAGCGAGATCAACTCGTCTGCTACCACCGAGAACTCAGAGGCGTCACCCGCGAAAGCGACGTAGCGGCGACCATGTTGAACAGGGAGCGCCTCGGCACTCGATGTGCGGATCAGGGCCACCGACTGAGTATATGCGTGGACTTCGTGGCCGAACTCAGACGCGGACGTGCTCTACGGGATCGCCGTAGAAGACCAAACGTGACCCGCGCGTGAGTATCTCTTCGTCGGTGATGCCCCATGTGTGTCCGACGGTGCTGTGAGCTCGACGAGATACGAAGTTGAATCGATCCGCCGAATACACCGAGCCACCTTCGCGTCGGACTTTATCGAGGA
>JBATUU010000451.1:0-4245 GCA_049671385.1 Ornithinimicrobium sp.
CTCGGCTTGGCGTGGACTCACTGATCCCACGCCTGATCGAGGAAGCCTTGGAACGCCACCCCCACGGCATCCCTGTGACGGGCAGCCGGGCGCTCAGCCTTCTGGAAGCCGTGGTCGAGGCACAAGCCGAGTTGATCGCGCGGTGGATGGTGGTCGGCTTCGTGCACGGCGTCATGAACACCGACAACACGACTATCTCCGGGCAGAGTATCGACTACGGCCCGTGCGCCTTCATCGACAGCTACAACCCCGAGGCCGTGTTCAGCTCCATCGACACCGGTGGACGCTATGCCTATTCACGGCAGCCAGCCATCGCGCAATGGAATCTCACTCGCCTGGCCGAGACACTGTTGCCACAGATTGACCCAGACCCAGGCGAAGCGATCACCCTGGCTACTACAGCGTTGCAGACCTTCGAGTCGCGATACCGCAGCCACTACTTTCGTCTCCTCTCGGCGAAGCTCGGTATTCACGCTGCCCCCGATGACCTCGTCGAAACACTGAGTGAGGATCTGTTGGCCATCATGGCGGCACGCTCAGCCGACTTCACCGCTACCTTCCGAGCGTTGGCCCAGTTCCTTCGCGACGACGAGGCACCTGCCGCCGCTCTCATCGGTAGTGACCCCATCACTGCCGCGTGGCTCAGGCGGTGGCGCAACGCAGTGACTCTCGGCGGGCTGTCCGATGCCGATGTCGCAACCGCCATGGATGCCGTCAACCCGCTCTACATCCCGAGGAACCACCTGGTGGACGAAGCGCTGGTGGCAGCAGTCGATGGCGACATGACGCCCTTCCGAACCTTGCTGGAGGTCGTGACCTCCCCATACGTGGAGCGGGAAGGCGCTCAGCGCTACGCCGAGCCCGGGTCTGCCGCGTTTGCGGCAGGCTTTCGGACCTTCTGCGGCACGTGAAAGCGCGCACCCCGGCATCCGACCGCGGCTGAGGACCACTCCGATACGGTGCCAGGATGACCGCCTTCTCTCATCTGTCCGCCGTCTTCCTCAACTGCTCGCTGGAGCGGGACCCGAAGAAGTCACACACCCGCCAACTGCTCGCCCGCGTCGGTGGCATCATGCGCACCGAAGGTGTGGATGTCGAGATGATTCACATGTTGGAGCACCAGGTGGGATTCGGGATGGTCGAAGACTCCACGACGCTCGGGGACGAACGAGACGACTGGCCGGCGATCCATGCCAAGATCATGGCCGCGGACATCCTGGTCATCGGCACACCGATCTGGCTGGGGGTCAAATCCAGCGTGGCGACCCTGGCGATTGAGCGCCTGTACGCATATAGCGGTCACACCAACTCTCATGGCCAATACCTGTACTACGGCAAAACCGCTGGCTGCGTGGTCACCGGCAATGAAGACGGCGTCAAGGCATGCTCGATGGAGACTCTCTACGCCCTCTCGCACATCGGCTACACCATCCCGCCGCAGGCGGACTGTGGCTGGCTGGGTGAGATTGGACCAGGTCCCAGCTACGGCGAGAAGGTCGCGGGGCAAGATGCTCCAGCCGGGTACGACAGCGAGTTCACCAACAAGAACGCGACGATCATGTCCTGGAACCTGATGCATACCGCGGCACTGTTGTCAGCCCAGGGTGGTTTTCCGGTGGGCGGAAATGTCGGCGCCACCTGGCGCGAGTCCACGAATGCTGCAGACCAGGACCCCGAGGCGTTCTGAGCCGAACAGCTCGCTAAATGACCAGGCCGAGCGCGATGGGCCCCAGCAATACCGTCGCAATGGTGATCAGCAAGATACCGACGATGTTGAGAACGATGCCCCCTCGTGCCATCTCGCGGATGGTGACCGCTCCTGTGCCAAAGACAATCGCGTTGGGTGGGGTGCCGACCGGCAGCATGAACGCGCACGTGGCACCAAGAGCTGCGGGGATGAGCAGTGTCATCGGGTCGACTCCGATGCCGACGGCCACACCGCCCAACACCGGTATGAAGGTTGCCGCGGTCGCCGTGTTGCTGGTGACCTCGGTGAGGAACAAGACGATCGTGACTACGGCGGCCAGCAGAAAGACGATAGGCAGGACCTCCAGGCCGCTCACCTGCTCGCCCAGCCACTCATCCAGTCCGGAGGCTGCGACTGCAGCGGCCAGGCTCAACCCTCCGCCGAACAACAACAACACGCCCCAGGGCAGACCCTCCTCGGCGTCATCCCAGTTCAACACCATGTGCCCCTTGCGGTCCCCGGGAAGGATAAAGAGCAATACCCCAGCCGTGATAGCGATGACTGTGTCGTCGAAGATCTCGAGCCACGGCAACGTCTCCGCGATGTTGCCGATACCACCGAGCAGTCCCGGCACGATCCAAAAGAATGCCGCGGCGCAAAAGACAGCCAGGACTGTCTTTTCTCCCTGACTCATGGGACCGAGGTCATCGATCTCACTGTCAATCATTTCCTTGCCGCCGGGGATCTCGTCCAACGTGAATCTGAACATGAGCCGGGTGATGAGAAGCCATGCCAAGCCAAGGAAGACGATGACAATGGGGATGGTCAGCATCATCCATTGAGCGAAGCCGACCTCCTTGTCCAGCTCGTCACTGATATAGCCAGCGACAATCGCGTTCGGCGGGCTGCCCAGCAATGTGCCGAGACCGCCGATCGAAGCCGACCACGCGATGGAGAGCACGAGAGCAACACCAAAGATCCGGACATCGTCGTCCTCGACAATGTCGCTGACCGTGCGGCCCTCCTCCATTTCCTGGCGGACCCCCTCCGCGCTGGCCTCATCGGAGGAACGGGAGGAGCTCTCTACGACAAGGGCAAGCACGCTGATCGCGATGGGCAACATCATCAAGGTGGTCGCGGTGTTGGACACCCACATCGACAAGAACGCGGTGGAGATCATCATCCCGAGGATGATCCGACGAGGATGAGTGCCCACCCGTCGCAAGGTGAGCAACGCGATGCGACGATGCAAATTCCACTTCTGCATGGCGATAGCGATCAAAAACCCACCAAGGAACAAAAACACAATGGGATTCGCGTACGGCGCGGCCGTGGCGGTCACGTCTTGCTCGGTGAGTAAGGGGAAGAGCACGATCGGCAACAGCGATGTCACCGACAACGGCACAGCCTCGGTCACCCACCAGACGGCCATTAAGACGCCGATGGCCGCTACGACCTTTCCGTCGGCCGAGAGCTCTGCGCCAGACAGGGCCAGATATGTCAGGAGAGCCAGCCCGACCCCCAAGCCTCTGAACAGCCAGATGCGACCTGGCGACCCTGTATTGCTGCTGTCGCCTTCCGGCTCAGTGTCACGATCTTCGCGAACGTCTTTGCCGGTATCGCTCATGTCGCTCCCTCTCGCCCCATTGCGTGAATAAGACGCAACTTAGCAGCAGGTCTGCGCTTCGCGCGTGGAGAATCTCCAGCGCTAGGAAACTCGCCGGGGGGCAGCCGGCCACGGCCCCAGGCAGGTGTGGGCAACAGCCCCCGCCTGCCTGGGGTGGAGCTCAGTGCATCAGCCGGCGACACCCACGCGGTGACGCCCAGGTGCCTTGGCTTCCACTGGCTCGTTCGTCCCGGTGCTGGCGCTATCTCGTGCCGTAGCCAACGCCTCCCCCTCGACATCGACCTTGGGCAGAATGCGATCCAACCATCCCGGAAGCCACCACGCGGCGTCGCCCAGGATGTAGAGCAGCGCTGGGATCAGCACCATCCGGATCACAAAGGCATCGAGCACGACTGCCACCGCTAACGCGAAGCCCATCGAGGTGATGATGGGGTCGTCCAGCAACATGAAGGCCGCAAAGACCGAGGTCATGATCACGGCTGCTGCGGCGACGACGCGGGCGCTGTTGCGGAATCCATCGACAATCGCCTCGGGGGACGTAGCGCCATGCACCCGCGCCTCACGGACGCGTGTCACCAGGAACACCTGGTAGTCCATCGCGAGACCGAACACCACGCCGATCACAAAGATCGGCAAGAAGCTCACGATCGGTGACCCCTCGAACAAGCCGAGCGCGCCCTCTTGAAAGACCAGCACGGTGGCACCCAGAGTCGCCAGCACAGACAGCAGGAATCCCAGCGTCGCGGTCAACGGCACCAAGATGGATCGGAACACGACCACGAGCAACAAGAACGCCAACCCGATAACCAGACCGAGGTATACCGGTAACGCGTCGTTGAGCTGGTCCGAGACATCGGTGGTCACGGCGGTCAACCCGGTGATACCCACCGTGGTGTCGGTGGATTCCTCGATGTCCTGCTCGGTGGAACGC
>JBATUU010000452.1:0-8591 GCA_049671385.1 Ornithinimicrobium sp.
GTCCAAGCCGGGTATGTGACCGGGCCGAGGGATCAGATCCGGTGGTCCTCCGCGTCCGCCACGACGTCGACGCTGCGATGACGCTGCCTGATCCGGCGACCGGTGAGCCGGGGGCAGGGTGACCGTGCTGGTGCGGGGCTGCCGTGCCGGCTCGAGCAGATCGACACGGCTGGGTGAGGCAAGATCATCGGCTACTCGCCCCGTGGGATCGCGTGGATGGCTCGGTCGAGCGCGGGCTTGCTCTGACACCCGACACCTCCCGGTGGCCATGCGGCTGGACCGTGCGCAGTCAAACCACGCTGAGTGCGAGCCTAAGAGGCCGTTCGCCATGGCTCATTGCGCCACGCGGAGCCGATGCCCAAAAAAGACAGGTATGCGCACGGACCCAGAGGTCACGTGCGCATACCTGTGATGTGTCAAGGAGGCGGTCAGGATCTACACGTAGACCGACCTGGCAAACTCAGGCCCGGTGCTTGCCTTCCGAGGGTTGAGACTCTTCGGCCTCGTTCGACTCGCCGTCCTCATCGCTGAAGTCGGTGCCAAAGCCGGCCTGGCCCCCAGCCTCATCCCCGGCCACGTCATCCACGTCAACCATCTTGGGCAGCTCTTCGGGGTCGGACTCATCGTGCGGACCATCGGCATCATGGCTTTCGTGCTCGTGCTGGTCATCGTCGGCGCCCTCGTCAGCGGCGGCAACCTCAGACTCAGCGGATTCACTCGCCGCGACCGGTGCTGCCGTGGCCCCGGCAGCGACGCCACTGCCGTCGTCCGTCGTGCCCGCCCAGGGGTCGGTGTCGTCTTCGCCGGCCTTGTCAGTCTGCTGACTCAGGTAGTAGGCCACGCCTGCGCCGATGGCTGCCAGCAGCCCCAGGGCGATGAGGAACCCGCCCTTCTTGCCTTCCTTCTTCGGCGCGCCGGTAGCGACTGCGACGGCACCCTCGGGCTTGGCGAGCACCTCGTCCTTCTGGGTCTGCATGTTGCCCAGCAATTCCTGCAGTTTGGGCAGGACATCCTCAACGATGACGTCCCGGGCGCTATCGACCTTGTCGCTGACACCGGCTACGCCCTGCTGCATGACGGGGACGGCCGAGTCGATGCCCTTGTCGACGCTGGCCACAGCTGAGTCGCGGGCCACGGCCGCACGGCTCAGAGCGTCGCCAGCCTTATCGCGGGCCGCTTCACGAGCGCCTGCCGTGCGCTCGGCTGCTGCGGATCGGGCACCCTCGGTGCGGTCCATTGCGGCTGCGCGAGCAACCTCGGACTTCTCTTTAGCGCTCGTGGCTGCAGCGGCAGCCTTGGGCGCAAGCGAGTCAGATGCTGAGCTCAGTGCGGATGCGGCAGAGGACAACACCGATGTGCCCAGACTCGCACCGCGGCTGGCGGCGGCATTGCCCACACTCTTGGCCTTCTTGACGCTCTTGTCCTTGGCCTTCTCGGGCTTGCTGCGAAAAAACACCGGGGAACCCTCCTGAGGTTTTAGATTGGCGTTGTACATCTTGCCCTGTCAGTGGCCCGCAGGCCACTCGGACACTCGCTCGAGGGTGATGTGTCGCGAATGTCTCACAGCACCGTGGGAGGATAGGCGCCATGAACGTGACACTGCATACCAACCATGGCGACATCGCGCTGACCTTGTTCGAGGACCACGCGCCCAAGACCGTGGCCAACTTCGTCGGTCTGGCCAATGGCACCCAGGAGTACTCCGACGAGGCGGGTCGGTCCAATCCGGAGAAGTTCTACGACGGATTGACGTTCCACCGGATTATCCCCGGCTTCATGATCCAGGGTGGTTGCCCGCTGGGTGAGGGCGTCGGCGGCCCCGGCTACACCTTCGATGACGAGATCAGCCCCGACAAGACCTTCGCCAACGGCTACATCCTGGCGATGGCCAATGCCGGCAAGCGAATGGGCAAAGGCACCAACGGCTCGCAGTTCTTCATCACGGTCGAGCCGACCCCGTGGCTCCAGGGCAAGCACACCATCTTTGGTGAGGCCGCTGACGCGGACAGTCGTGCCGTGGTCGACGCTATCGCCGCAGTGCCCACGGGTCGCGGCGACAAGCCCACCGAGCCGGTGGTCATCGAGAGCGTGAGTGTGCAGGAGTAAGTGCCCCACGGTGAGTGTTCCGCTGGGTGTGACCCCAGGTTCGCCGCCCCGTACGTGCGGTGTCTGACAATCGGCAGGTGAGCTAGTCGTGTCTGTTGATGCTCAACCCACCTGTCCTCGGCACCCCGAGCGTGTTGCGTATGTGCGCTGCCAGCGCTGCGGACGCCCCACCTGTCCGGATTGTCAACGCCAGGCCGCGGTCGGGATTCAGTGCGTCGACTGCGTGAAGACAGCTGCCAAAGAAGCGCCGAGGGTCACGTCCCGTTTCGGCGCACCGGCGCGCGCGCCCGGCGAGCGTCCGCAGGCCACCATCACGTTGATTGCGATCTGTGTGGTGCTGTACCTCGGGCAGCGCACAGTTCCGGGGCTGACCCAGGAATTGTGGTTTCGCCCGGTTCTCGCCGCCGACGAGCCGTGGCGAGCATTGACGTCGGCTTTCCTGCACTCGCCCGCGTCCTTGTTCCACCTGGGCTTCAATATGTTCGCGCTGTACATCATCGGTGGCTACTTGGAGCCGATGCTGGGCAAGTTGCGGTTCGTGCTGCTGTATCTGATCAGTGCGCTGGGTGGCTCGGCTGGCGTGGTGGTTTTGGCGACCGTGCCGGAAGGCTGGTTGACCTCGGTCGTCGGTGCGTCCGGAGCTGTCTTTGGCCTCTTCGCTGCCGTCCTGGTGCTGAACTGGCGCCTTGGGCGTGAGACCGGGGGAATCGTCGCGCTGCTCCTGATCAATGTGGTGCTCGGCTTTCTGCTACCCAACCTCGCGTGGCGAGCGCACTTCGGTGGAGCGGTGACCGGGGCGGCGCTGGCTGGGTTGCTTGCTCTCACCGCCGCTCCCGGCCGGGAGCCGGCCGCGGTCCGCAGGCGCCGCTGGGTCTGGCCAGGCTTCGCGCTGGTGACGCTCATCGTGATCGCGCTGGCCGCGCTGCGGATCTGGGCTGTTCAAGGCTTCTGAGCACGCCCGCATCCCGGATCCACTGAGAGCTTCCCATCAGCCGAGTTACACGGCTGTAGTTATCCCCATCGTGTGGATAAACCTGTGGACAAGGCCCGGCGCGCAGTCAATGGCAAGATCGTCGGATGCCCACCACGACAACAGCCGCCGTTCTGCTCAGACATGGGGGCCCTGAGGTCCTGGTGATCGACGACGAGTGGCAAGTGCGCGATCCCGAGCCCGACGAGGTGTTGCTTCAGGTTCGGGCCGCCGGGGTCAACAACACCGATATCTGGACTCGCGAGGGCGCTTATGGGCTGCCGGGTGATCCTGATGCCAAGTCAGGCGGGCTAGGGCCGATCGACTTCCCACGCGTCCAGGGCGGCGACGTATGCGGTGTGGTCATTTCAGTGGGCAGCGAGTCAGATCGGCAGTGGGTCGGGCGCCGGGTCATTGTCGATCCAGCCGCCTACGGATCGCAGCATCGTGACGCCATGCCCATCGGCTACCAAGGCAGCGAATACGACGGTGGCTTCTCCGGTTACCTCGTCGTCCGCGCCGATCACGTGCACGACGTCAGCGAATCGCCGTTGAGTGACGAAGAGTTGGCCGCCCTCCCGGTTGCCTATGGCACCGCCACCAGGATGCTGCGCCGAGCAGATGTGGCCCCTGAGATGACAGTTGTAGTCACCGGTGCATCTGGGGGTGTCGGGATCGCGCTGATCCAGTTGGCCGCCGATATGGGTGCGAAGGTGATCGGCGTGACCACCATTGCCAAGCGCGAGGAGGTGGCATCGGCGGGGGCGGACCATACGGTGTGTCGCGACGACGGCGATGTTGCGGATGCGATCCGTGAGATCGCGCCGGACGGGGTGGACGTGGTCGCCGATGTTGTGGGCGGGCCAGCTATGGCGGACGTGTTGCCGCTGGTGGTGGATGACGGATGCTGGGTGATCGCGGGAGCAATCGCTGGGCCGGTCGTGGAGTTCGATCTGCGACGCCTCTACCTGCACAGTGTCCGGATGGTGGGCTCCTCGATGCACACACCTGCCGACTTCGCCGCGCTCGCCGATCATGCTCGACAGGGCACGATCAAGCCGCCGATTGCTGGTCGCTACGCGTTGCGGGACATCGCCGATGCGCAGGAGGCCTTTACCGCGTCGAGCCACGTCGGCAAGATCGTGCTCATCCCCGAGAGCTCACAGAGCGCTATGTCCAGCGAGTAGACATCCCGAAGCCGGCCATGATCAGTCCCATGCCGATGCCGAGATTCCAATACCCGATGGCTCCGATCGGCAACGACCCCGAAGAGATATAGAAAGTCGCCACCCACAGGACGCCTAAGATCATCAGCCCGGACATCACTGGGACAAACCACTGTGGGTTCCCGACAGGTTTCTTCTTCGGCTCAGGGCGCCCTTTCGCCTCGCGCCGGGTCGCCGGATTGCCCGATGACGATGGCTTCTTCGGGCCGGTGTGGCCCTGTGACTCCGGCACGGCGTGCTCCCAAAGATTCGGCGGTCGGTACGCCTTCAGGATACGGGGTAAACGCCGCCTATCCTGAAGGCTCATGACGAGACCGGCACCAACCCACTCCACCGAAGGCGCCACACGGCCGCACGGTCGATACCGGTATGCCGTTCCCGTCATGGCTCTAGCGGCCGGTTTGCTGTTCGGCACTTCGGCGGCCCTGGCTCGGACGCAACCCATGACGTCCTCTGAGCCGGCGGACCTCGCCAGCTTGATCCAACAGCGAACCTCCACTGTGGAGCAACTTGCTGATCGGGCGGGCGGCCTTTCGATGGAAATCGATGCATTGGAGCGCGAAGGCGGAGACTCCGCACTCGCGACCGACCTCAGTCGCCAAGCCGACGACCTAGCGCCACGTATTGGCCTCGAGGCCGTTCGCGGGCCCGCTCTACGGGTGAGCTTGGACGACGCCGGGTACTCCCTGGAGACGCTGCCTGACGGCTTCACCGTCGACGATGTCGTGGTCCACCAGCAAGATGTGCAGGCGGTGGTCAACGCACTCTGGGCCGGTGGCGCCGAGGCGATGATGATCCAGGATCAGCGGATCATTGCCAGCAGTGCCGTGCAATGCGTGGGCAACACCCTGTTCCTACAAGGCCGGGTCTACTCTCCGCCCTACTCGATCACTGCGATTGGTGACATCGAGGCTTTGTGGATGTCGTTGAGCGAGGATCCGATTGTGGAGAACTACCGCGGATGGTCCGAAACGCTCGGACTGGGGTATGACGTCGAGCGCATCGGCGAGGTGGAAATGCCCGCCTTCAATGGCACGCAGCCACCGGAGTTCGTTCAGGTCAGCAACGACGAGTCCGTGCTGATCGGCGGCGACCGTGACCCCGCCACAGGACTCATCATCGACCTAGATGATCCCGTCCTGGGCGAGGACGAGGGACGTAGCCAACTGGAGCGCTAGCCGTCGTACCCGTTGGCAACGCCTCGACCCGAGACACTAGTCATCCTCATCCGGCGGGTCATCGCCTGGCGGGTCCTCCTCGGGCGGGTCATCCTCCGGAGGATCGTCTTCCGGCGGGTCGTCTTCCGGCGGGTCGTCCTCCGGGGGCTCAGTTGGCTCTGGCGATTCGGTGGTTTCGGTCGGCTCATCCGTTGGAGCCGGCGCCGGGGGCGGAGCCGGCGCAGTCACCGTCTCCGTTGCTGTTGCTGTCTGCGTGACTGTCGGCACCGGGGCACGGGCCACCGTCAACGTGACTCTAGTGCCGTACTCCACGTCTTCGCCGGAATCGATCGATTGCTCCAGCACGGTGCCAGGCGAGGACTCGTTCGACTCCTCGAAGGTCGTCGCCGGGGCGAGCCGCAGCTCGCGCAAGATGGCGAAGGCCTCGCCGGAGTCCTGACCGACGACATTCGGCATCTCGGCCAGGCCACTCGCAATTGTCAAGGTGACCTCGTCATCAGGGCTGATCGACTCACCCGCCCCCGGGGTGGTGCTGGTGACCTCGCCGGCGGCGAAGTCAACGTTGTTCTCCTCCTCGGTGGACCCCGCTACCTTGATGTTCTCCGACTCCAACCTGCTGCGCGCTGCCTCCTCGGTGAAGCCCTCGACATCGGGGATTTCAAGAGCATCGGGGCCGCTGGAGACCACGACCTCGACGGTCGCGCCCACGTCGATGGTCTCGTTGGCGCCGGGGTTCTGTTCGATCACCTCATCGACGGCAGCGTTGTCCACCTGCTGGATGAACTCACCCTCCAGCTCCGCGTCGTCCAGCGCATCCTCGGCCTCGTCCCGGGACATGTTGACCAAGAACGGCACCTGTACTTGCTCCACCGGCTCGGATGCAGGATTGAGCACCCGGAACACCACGAAGGCCACCGCTGCCAACGCCAGCAGGCCAAAGGCAGCCAACAACCAGTAGCCGCCGGTGTGCCGTTCCTCCCGTACCGGGATTTCAGCCGTGTCCTCGTAGTCTTCCCCGAGACTGCCAGATGCGGCAGCTGCGGCCGCGCCATGTTGTGGAGTTGCCTGGGTCGCAGGTGAGCGGATCCCAATCGCTTCGGTTGCAGCGCCCGATCCGCCACGCCCGGCCACGGCTGCAGCGGCGCCTCCTGCCGCCATACCCGCAGCCGCCCCGGATGCCAAGCCACTGGCCTGAGCCAAGGTTGTGCGCGCATCGTCGCTGATCGGGCGGCCCGCGCGGGCGGCCGTGAGGTCCTCTCGGAAGGCGGAGGCGCTCTGATAGCGGGTCTGCGGGGTCTTGCCCAAGGCGTGCAACGCGATCGCGTCGAACGCCTCCGGCACGTCGCTTTGGTATGTCGAGGGTCGCTTGGGTGGGTCGCTGATGTGCTGGTACACCAGCGCGACCGGGTCGCCCTGGAACGGCGTACGACCGCAGAGGAGTTCGAACAGCAAACAGCCGGCGCTGTAGAGATCCGAACGGGCATCCACCGCATTGCCTTGGGCCTGCTCCGGCGACAGGTACCGAGCCGTGCCCAGGACCGCTTGGGTCTGGGTCATCGTCGCGGCGGTGTCGGCCAAGGCGCGGGCAATCCCGAAATCCATGACCTTCACGGCGCCGCCACGGCTCACCATGACGTTCGCCGGCTTGATGTCCCGGTGGACGATCCCTTTGTCGTGCGCGTAGTCCAACCCGCCGAGCACCGAGGCGGTGATGCGCGCAGCCTCGTCCGGGTCCAGCACGGCCTCGTCGTTCAGCACCTCACGCAACGTGCGGCCCTCGACCCGCTCCATCACGATGTAGGGCACCTGAATCGCGGCGCCGCCGGACTCCTTGACCTCCTGCTCGCCAGAGTCATAGACCGCAACGATGGCTGGATGATTCAGTCCAGCGGCTGATTGCGCCTCTCGGCGGAACCGCGCCAAAAAGGAGGTGTCGCGGGCGAGGTCGTTGCGCAAAATCTTGATCGCAACCGAGCGGCCCAGCCGGAGGTCATGCCCAAGGTGCACTTCGGCCATACCGCCGCGCCCAATGAGCTCGCCGACCTCATACCGGCCACCCAGCACCCGTGGAGCGGAGAAGTCCTCGGGGTCGCTTCTGGACGAGCTCTTCGCCGCGGCCAGCTCGCCCGACGGGGGCCCGCTCGATCCGGGCGACTCGTGGGACCGGTCGGCGTCGGTGGGCGTGTCCTCGCCCGTCGTTGCGTTCTCGTCCTCACTCATCACTAACCCCTGCCTGAAGCACCGTGCGCCCCATGGGTGCGGCGATGCTGCCTCCGCTTTGACCGGTCCAGTCTCCGCTGGCGCTCTCGACGATGACGGCTATCGCGATCTGCGGATCGTCCGCCGGGGCAAACCCGGTAAACCACGCGTGTGCGGCGCCTTGAGTTCCGAACTCGGCGGTGCCCGTCTTGCCTGCCACGTCGATGCCCGGAATGGCGGCGGCGACGCCGGAGCCGTTGTCCACCACCTCGACCATCATGTCGGTGAGCTCATCGGCGGTCTGACCTGAGATCGGGTTCGCAAACTCAACGGGGTCGGTCTCATTGATGACATCGAGGTCGGAGTCCCGCGCATTCGCGACCAAGAACGGGTTCATCTGCTCCCCGCCGTTGGCGATGGCTGCGGTGGTCATCGCCACCTGCATCGGGGTGACGCGCACCTCGTACTGCCCGATCCCGGTCAAGGCCAACTGAGCTGGGTCGGGGTCATTGGGATAGACGCTCGGCGTCACCGGCATCGGCACGTTGACCGACTGGGAGAACCCGAATGCCTGCGCCTGCTCACGCAGTGCATCGGCGCCGAGGCGTCCTGCCAGGTAAGCCATCGAGGTGTTACAAGACACCCGGATCGAGTCAGCCAGGCTCACCTGATCACCCTCCCCGCAGGTGCCGCCCTCAAAGTTCGGCAGTTCGGTTTCGGTGCCGGGCAGGGTGTAGGTCTGCGGACCTTCCAGGACCGAGTCGGGGGTGTACTCCCCGCTTTCCAACGCCGCTGCAGCAACCACCAGTTTGAAGACCGAGCCTGGCGGGTACAGGTCGCCTTGGATAGCCCGGTTGATCAGCGGCTGTGCCTCGTCGGCGTTCAGTGCCTCGTAGGAGTCCTGTACCTCGC
>JBATUU010000453.1:0-4298 GCA_049671385.1 Ornithinimicrobium sp.
GTCCTGCTCGCTGTCAATTACGTCTGGATCACGTCGATCGAGTTGGACTCGATCGAGCAGCGAGTGCTCAACGCCGATGTGCTCTGGCGCAGCCTCCGCGAACACCTGGCGCTGAGTTTCGTCTCGACGATTCTCGTGGTGCTCATTGCCATACCCGCGGGAATCCTGGTCACTCGGCCCGCCTTCAGCAGAGCCACGCCGGTCGTTCTCGGCATCGGCAATGCGGGGCAGGCAATCCCGTCCTTCGGGTTCATCACCATCATCGTGATCTGGTTCGGTGTCGGCTTCAACTCGGTCATTGTTGGATTGGTCGCCTATTCGGCGCTACCCATCTTGCGCAACACAATGGTTGGACTACAGCAAGTCGATGAGAACGTGATCAAGGCAGCGCGCGGCATGGGGCTCTCGGCGCGTCAGATTCTCACGCGGGTCGAGCTCCCGCTGGCCATCCCGGTCATGCTGGCCGGCATCCGGACAGCCTTGATCATCAACATCGGCACCGCGACGCTCGCCACCTTCTATAACGCCGGGGGCTTGGGTTTCGTCATCTTCAATGGCATTCAACTCAACAGGACACCGGTGCTGATCAGCGGCGTCATCCTGGTCGCCTCCCTGGCCCTGCTTGTCGACTACCTGGCCTCGGTGCTCGGGCGGGTCGCCTCCCCCAAGGGTCTGTAACTACTTCACGGATACCGCACACCTTGTGCACAACGAAAGGAAACCCATGAAGAACCACATGAAGCTCGCCTTTGGTGCGACGCTCAGCCTCAGTATGCTGCTCGCCGCTTGCGGCGGCGACGACAGCTCCAGTGGTGGCGGCGGCTCTGAAGAAGGCGGCGGCGGCCTGGACGGCGCGTCGATCACCGTCGGTTCCAAGGACTTCGATGAGCAGAAGGTCTTGGGCAGCATTGCACTCGTCGCTCTGGAGGATGCAGGTGCCGACGTCACCGACCAGATCAATACAGGCGGCACCGACGTCACGCGCTCAGCGTTGACCTCTGGTGAGATCGACATGTACTGGGAGTACAACGGCACCGCCTGGATCAGCTTCTTCGGCGAGACCGACCCGATTACCGACCGTATCGAGCAGTATGAAGCGGTCCGTGACCGCGACTTGGAAGAGAACGACCTGGTCTGGCTTTCACCGGCCCAGTTCAACAACACGTACGGCATCGCCTTCCCGACCGAGGCCGCTGGAGAGCTAGGCGACCCGACCAGCATCAGCGATCTCGGCACGCTGTTGGAAGACGACCCGGATGCTGCCACCTTGTGTGTGGAGAGCGAGTTCTCCACCCGTGACGACGGTTTGCCAGGTATGGAAGAGGCGTACGGCTTCGAGTTCCCGCAGGACAACATCGCGGTGCTCGACACTGCATTGGTCTACACGCAGACTGACCAGCGCGACCCGTGCAACTTCGGTGAGATCTTCACCACCGACGGCCGCATCTCCGGCCTGGACCTCACCGTCTTGGAAGACGACCAGGCATTCTTCCCGCTCTACAACCCGAGCCCGGTCTTCACCAAAGAGGTCCATGACGAGTACGGTGACGCGCTCAGCGACGTCTTCGACCCGATCTCCGAGGCACTGACCGACGAAGAGATGACCAAGTTGAACGAGGAAGTATCGGTCAACCTGGAACAGCCGATGGACGTTGCTGAGCAGTGGCTGAACGATCAGGGTTTGATCGGCGGCTGATCTCAGCGCACCCGCAGCTCAAACACAAAGGGCCCTACCTCTTCTCGAGGTAGGGCCCTTCGCCATGCCCGAGGTTGTTCGGCGGCTCCTGATGTATCAAGATCGATGGTCACAGTTCATAGGGGGCACAGCATCGCACTCGCAATCGAACGGACTGGGGACTATGACGACACACGCCAGCACTGCCTACCCGCAGATGGTTCACCATGCGGCCGCTCAGAAGCCAGGGTCTGAGCAGTCCAAAGACTCAGCACCCGGTGCTGGCTCACCAGTCATCGACTTCGGCACACTGATGCACTTTCAAGGGCGCCTGAACGGCATCTGCCCTGATCATTTCGGGCTGCGATGTGTGATCGATGCAGACCGCATCTGCTTCTACGCAACCCGAGATCTCGCCATCCCGTATGACGAGTTCGTCCAGAGCGTGGACATCGTCAGGATCGAACGGCACGTCCGTCGGGGAACAGCAGCTCTCGTCCGCCGAGTGGACCATAGCGCTGATGAGCGCCGGGTGTGGACTGTGCGGACACCTTCTCAACAGACCGCTGGAGTGGGCGACCAGGGATATGTCGCTGTGCGGCGTCGACCGGACGGTGGCGTGCGTGTCGCCATGCTCAGCATGCGGAATCTGAGGCTGCCATCCTCGTTGTCCTGGGCTGGCTTGGATCAGTGGCCGTGGCTGCGGACTCGATTGGCTATCTCTGACTTCAGATGCGTGTTCCGACACACCATCGGCCGACTCGAGGCCATCTACGCCGGTCCTGACCTTTCGCTGACGCACTAGCACCGTCTATCGACCGACTCGTGCGAACGCACGAGGATCTGCACTCACGGCATCAATGCTGTGTTCACGGGGGTGGCCGCGACACGTCAGCGCCCGCAGGTTAGCGTCCTTGCCATGGTGCGGCTGCGTCGGACATCCCCGGAGGCACCGGGCTGGACCCGGCGGCGCGCCGGGCGCGGTTTCACCTACCTCGACATGGCAGGCGAACGCCTGCCGGATGAGGAAGTGCAACGGATCAAGGACCTGGCCATTCCCCCAGCTTGGCGTGACGTATGGATTACGCCCTTCCACAATGGCCATCTGCAGGCCGTGGGCACCGACGACGCCGGACGGCGGCAATATCTCTACCACTCTGTCTGGAGGCAGCGGCGGGACGCGGAAAAGTTCGACCGCATGTTGGTCTTCGGCAAGGCTCTGACACGTGCTCGGGTGCAGGTCCGTGACGACCTAGGAGCGCCTGGGATGCCCATCGAGCGTGCTTGCGCGGCCGCTATCAGGCTCATCGACCTCGGCTATTTCCGGATCGGCAACGACGTTTATGCCGATGCCAACGGCAGTTTTGGCCTGACCACACTCGAGCGCCGCCATGTGCGCCGCAGCGGTGATCGGTTGGTCTTTACATTCATTGGCAAATCAGGCGTCGACCACCGCATTGAGATCGATGACCCCTCGGTGATCGAGGCGATTGCCATCATGCGCCGTCGCCGGATGGAGGACCCACGACTGTTGGCATACAAGGAGTTGAGATCGTGGCGGTCCTTGGTCTCGGCGACAGTCAACGACTACTTGCGCTCCCAGACCGGCATCGACGGAACAGCCAAGGACTTCCGCACCTGGCATGCCACCGTGCTCGCCGCTGCCGCTTTGGCAGAAACCAGCGAACATGGCCAGACCGGAGCATCGCGCAAACGTGCGGTCTCCTCGGCCATGAAGGACGTGGCTTCATATTTGGGCAATACCCCGGCACTAGCGCGCTCCAGCTATGTCGATCCCCGCGTCATCGAAGCCTACGAGCAAGGCGAGACGATCGCCGGGGCTATCACAACGCAGCATCACAGCGACGATCAGCGGCAGGCGGCGGTCGAACGAGCCGTCCTGGATTTACTGACCGAGCAGCGGTGAGTCGCCTCAGTCGCTCAGTTGGCGCTGATCGGACCGATCTCCGGGCGACCCAACGTGCCTAGCGCCGTGCTCAGAGCGTGCTCTCGGCGCAACAGGTGCCACGCCAATCGCAGTCGGCTGGCCGTGGTCGCACTCGAGAGGATGCTCTGCCGCTCAGCCGTGTCGAGGTCCACCATCTGCGGCAACCAATACGACAGCTCCTGATCGCCATCGGGCACCTCACGCTCTTCGTCGCCGAACTCCGCGTCAAAGGCCGCGATCTCGGCGCGCAAGCGATGTCCGAGCAGCTCCACTTCCTCCCGATCGCCCTCGACCTCGTCGAGCCAGGTGACGTCGCCGCAAAAGTATGGCGCCGGGCTCTGCGTCAACGACTCCAACCGGAAGCGCGCGCGGCCTTGGCTCACGACGACATACTTGTCGTTGCCCGCATCAGCAGCCTGCACGATGTGCGCCATACACCCGACCGTGTGCAGTGCCGCAAGCCCGTGCTTGCCTACTCCCTGTTCGCCCACTTCGTGGCCCTTGCGGATAGCGACGACACCGAAGGCTGCGTCTCGTTCTGGTTGTCCCGCCAGCAGATCCTTGAGCAACCTCACGTACCGCGGCTCGAAGATCTGCAGCGGCAAGATCGCGCCGGGCATCAGGGTCGTCCCCAGCGGGAACAACGGCACAACGGGCATGGCCACAGCCTAAATG
>JBATUU010000454.1:0-7824 GCA_049671385.1 Ornithinimicrobium sp.
CAGCACCGGCGTGAGGTGCGCCACCATCGCCCATGCTCAGGCCTTCCAGGCCACGAGGTTGTCAAAGACCGGCCTGGTGATCCTGGTCCCGCTGTTTGTCACCGACCCACCGTATGCGTGAATAGCCACGCCATACCGGCCGCCGTTGACGATGCGATAGACCGCGCTCCCGCTTTGGCCACCGGCTGTATCGATGTCGTAGGAGACGCGACGCGAGCTCACCGCGGCCACCCGATTCCAGTGATACCACTGAGTGCCAGACGGCTTGTCGCCTGGGTAGCCAGAGATGTTGATCCAGCTAGAACGAAGCGTGGAATCGGAGTAAGCACCGAAGCCAAAGGTGCCGGTGCGGTTACCGAGGTCGGTGTTTAGCAGGATGGCCCCGTAGTCGTAGTCCGGGTTTCCGCTGCTGGCCCACCCGCTCACGGTGCGCACTCGAGATGTGGTGGCCGACCCGAACGGAAGCATGGACCCGTTGCGCCCCGGCATGACCTGGACGCTTCGGACAAAGCCGTCCCGTCCCGGCACGCCACTGTTCTTGATGTAGACGACGTGACCGGCGGTGGCCAAGGTGTGAGGCCCGATGAACCAGCCCGTGCCAATCCACCGCGAACCGTCGCGTGCGGTGATCAGCAGCGAGGCGTGGGCACTCCACGGATAGTTGCCCGTGCCCTGGATCTGGATGCGGTTGTCCTGCCCGTGGACCGTCTCGACGCCGACACCGAGTGCGCCATACGACGCCTCACCGATGGGGCGCAGACCCGTCAGGTCAGGTGCAAGGGTTGCGCTGTCGAAGGTTTCGGCGGCGACGGCGGCTACGGCTTCGACCTCAAGCCCGGCGACATCATGGGCCTCGGCTCCCTCGCCGGAGAAGGGCTCCTCGGTGCCCATGTCCTGGTCAGTCTGCTCAGCATCGGTGCCGTCCTCGCTCGACACCGCAGCGTGCGGGTCGCCCTGGTCTTCTGGGGCTGCGCTGGGGTTGCGCGTCATGATCGAACTCCTTGGTTTCGGCGCCCTCGGGGTGAGGATGCTTCTACGGCCAAGAGCGAAGCCCGGGCAGGGGTGATACCCGTCGCGGTGCGACAAGCGCAGTTACAGTCGGTCGATGCATCCGGATGCCCAGAGTGAGCGTGCGCTGATCTTTGTCCGAGGCCGGGTTCAAGGAGTGGGCTTTCGGTGGTGGACGCGCAGCCAGGCGCTGGAGCGTGGCCTCGTCGGGTATGCCCGCAACATGTCCGATGGACGGGTGGAGGTGTGTGCCCAAGGTGCTCGGCCCGACATCGAAGCGCTCACCGAAGCCCTGGACCCTCAGGCGGAGGTCCCGAGACGGCCCGGAGAGGTCACTGGCCTGACCATCGGATGGCATCCGCCGCGTGAGGATTTGCAGGGATTCCTCGAGCGCTAAGGGCTGGATCAACCCGGAATCACCGCTACCCGTAGGTATCGTGATGCCGCACCGTAGTGCTGGACCACCATGCCTCACCCGAGGGGAGCCGCGAGTTCGTGTACGTCAAGAGTGTGACCTTGCGCGGTTTCAAGTCCTTTGCTTCGGCTACCACGCTGCGCCTGGAGCCAGGCATCACCTGCATCGTTGGTCCTAACGGTTCCGGCAAGTCCAACGTTGTCGACGCACTAGCCTGGGTGATGGGGGAGCAAGGGGCCAAGAGCCTGCGCGGCGGCAAGATGGAAGATGTCGTGTTTGCTGGCACCCACGGCCGCCCGCCGCTCGGTCGGGCCGAAGTGTCTATGACGATCGACAACACCGATGGCGCGTTGCCGATCGACTACACCGAAGTCACCTTGACGCGCACCATGTTCCGCAACGGCGGGTCCGACTACGCCATTAACGGAACCTCATGCCGGCTCCTTGACGTCCAGGAGCTGCTGTCCGACTCGGGCATCGGTCGAGAGATGCACGTCATCGTGGGGCAGGGACAGTTGGATCAGGTGCTACGAGCGACTCCCGAGGAACGCCGAGGCTTCATCGAGGAAGCCGCGGGGGTTTTGAAGCACCGCAAACGTAAAGAACGTGCGCTGCGCAAACTCGACACGATGGAAGCCAACCTGACCCGACTGGCAGATCTGACCACTGAGATCCGTCGGCAGCTGGGGCCGTTGGGGCGGCAGGCTCAAACGGCCCGCCGGGCAGTCGGCATACAGGCTGAGGTGCGCGATGCTCGGCTGCGCATCCTTGCCGATGATCTGCATGCGGCCACGGTCGCCTTGAACGATGAGGTAGCCACGGAGGCGGCGTTGATCGCCCGTCGAACGCAGGTCGAGCAAGCCCTGGCGGAGGTGAACGCCGAGGTGGCCAGCCTCGAACAGGCCAGCGCCGAGGCGGCACCGGCGTTGGCTGCCGCACAGGAGACGCACTATGCGGCAACGGCGTTGATTGAGCGTGTCCGAGCGACCCACCAGGTTGCCACCGAGCGGGTGCGGCTGATGCGCCAAGAGACCGAGGCATCCAACGCCTCGTCCGCTGCACAAGGTCGCGATCCGGAGCAGTTGCGCGCCAGCGCAGACGCGGTGCGGAGTGAGTTGACCACCTTGCAGACGCGCGCAGAGCAGGCTCGTGTGGCGTTGGCAGAAGCAGAAGGTGCCCGGGCGCTGGCCGAGCAAGCGCACTCCACGCAGGAATCGCGGGCTGCCGCCCTGGCCCAAGCCGCTGCAGATCGGCGCGAAGGTCTTGCCACGCTGGCGGGACAGGTCGCGGCACGGCGCTCCCGGTTGGAGGCATCGCAGGCCGAGTTAGGGCGCTTGCGCCAGGCTCACACCGCGGCACATGAGCGGTATGAGTCAGCCCATCAGGAGTACTCCAGACTCGAGATGAGCATCGCCCATGTCGAGCATGGAGAACGGGAGCTGGACCAGGCATACGAGGTGCTCAGTGCCACTCGCCAGCAGATGCAGGACGCCCTGACAGAGCGAACTGATGCGGCAACGAGCGAACAGAGCCGGGCCGGTGCACTCGCGGCTCGATGCGAAGCCCTGGAGATGAGCCTGCGTCGCAAAGACGGTACGGCTGCACTGCTGGCCGCAGGTGACCAACACCCCGTCGCCGGGGCCGTGTCGTCCTTGATCTCGGTGCGTGAGGGCCACCAGGTACAGATCGCGGTCGCGCTGGCGTGGGTCGGTGAAGCACTGGTGATGTCATCCAGCGATGCCGCCGATGCAGCGGTGACCTGGTTGCGTGATCAAGAACAGGGGCAGGCCGGGCTCCTCGTGCTCGACTCCGCAGAGACGGCAGGAAAGCCGGACAGTGACCAGGAGCCCTGGGTGGGGCCCTCGCCTGATGCTTTGCCGGCTGGGGCCACCTGGGCGAGCGAGGTAGTCGATGCTGAGTCCCGTGCGCTGCTCGATGCAGTCAGAACCCAGCTCAACGATGTTGTGTTGATTGGCTCCGCACGTGCTGCGCGCACGTTGGTCGGGGCGGACACCTCCAACCCGGCAGGGACTGTGGTCGCCGTCACGCCGGAGGGCGACATGTTCCACCGGACGTGGGTGCGCGGGGGTAGCTCGCAGGCCGTGAGCTCTATCGAGGTCGAGTCGGCATTGGAGTCGGCGCGACGTGATTTGGATACTGCCCGCTCGCGGGCCGAACGTGCGGGCTTCGATGTCGTGCGGTTGCAACAAGACGTCGCCGAGGCGACCCAGAAAGAAGAACAAGCGCTGCGCGAGCTGCACGATTCTGATGCCAACATGGCTGCTGTTGCCGAACGGCTGGCTCAACTGGGGGCAGACATGCGTGGCGCTCACGCCGAGGGGCAACGAGCAAGTGAGGCTATCGAGGCTGCGGTGCTCGCAACTGAGCAGGCTGCCCAGCAACTCCATGACCTGCAGGCACGCTTGGATGAGGCGAATGCGGCTCCAACTGCTGGAGTAGGCGCTGAGTTGAGCGGCACGGAACAAGCCATAGCCCGCCGTGAGGAGCTCGCTGATACCGCGGCACGGGCCCGCAGCGTCGAGACGGAGGCCCGGCTGACGTTGCGCACCTTGGAGGAGCGGACCGGGGCGCTGAAGGCGCGTGCTGCGAGTTTGGCCGACGCCGCTGCAGAAGCAATCACCGCGCGCGAACGAGCAGCGGCCCGTGCCGTGGTTTGCAGTCAGCAAGCGGCGACGGCAGCAGCCGTGGCGCAAGCCAGTGCCTACCTTGCGCAGTGGACGCAGCAGGCTGGCGCCGAAGCCGATGAGACTCGGCTCTCACTGACTGCCGCCCAGCACGCGCGCGAGCAGGCGCTCGCCGCAGCGCGCTCGCGCGCACATGACCTCAGCGATCAGGTGCGCGAACTGACATCCTCGGTGCATCGAGACGAGGTGGCTCGTGCCGAGCAGCGGTTGCGGATCGAGGCGCTACGGACCCGGGCGTCACAGGAGTTGGGCATCGACCCGGACACGATGGTGGTTGAGTTCGGTCCCGATGCTCTGGTGCCGGTCATCGATGCCGAAGATCAGCAGCGCCAGGTGGTCCACGTCGCCGCAGACCAGCCTGAGGGTGGCTCAGCGACAGGTTCGGTCGACGAGCGCGGCGAGGATGTGGCGGCGCAGGCGGGCATCCCGTTTGTCCGAGAAGATCAAGAGAAGCGACTGCGGGCAGCTGAACGCAAACTGAGCGCTCTCGGGCGGGTAAACCCGTTGGCTCTGGAGGAGTTCGCTGCGCTGGAGGAGCGTCACGCATACCTGAACGAACAAGTCGATGACCTGCGCCGATCCAAGGCTGACTTGTTGGGCATCGTGGAGGAGGTCGACCAACGCGTACAGCGCGTGTTCGCCGAGGCTTTCGAGGACACAGCGGCGCAGTTCGAAGGGGTCTTTGAACGTCTCTTTCCAGGGGGTGAGGGCCGCTTGGTGTTGACCGACCCGGATGACATGCTGACCACGGGTATAGAGGTTGAGGCTCGCCCGCCAGGCAAGCGCATCAAGCGGTTGTCCTTGCTTTCCGGGGGTGAGCGGTCGCTGACCGCGGTGGCCCTGCTCGTTGCAATTTTCAAAGCCAGGCCGAGCCCCTTCTACATCATGGACGAGGTTGAGGCCGCGCTCGATGATACGAACCTCGGGCGACTGATCACGCTGTTCGAAGAGCTGCGAGACTCCAGTCAACTGATCGTCATCACCCACCAGAAACGCACGATGGAGGTCGCCGACGCGCTGTATGGGGTGTCGATGCAAGGTGACGGCGTGACCACAGTGATCTCACAGCGCCTGGCCGACAAGCAGCCGCAGCCGGCCTAACGTTGGCCTGACTCCTGGCTCGGACTCGCCTCCGCAAAGGTGATCACGTTATCGGCCGGATCGTGGCTCTGCGTGAGGCGGGACAGGACGCCATCAATGATTTCTCCATGCTTGATTCCTTTGGTGTCTAGCTGCTTGAGGAAGTCATCGAAGTCAGTGACCAAGAATGTCACCATCGACCATCCAGAATTATCCGGCGCGTCAAGTACCTGCACACCGCCACCCGTGTCATGCCATTGAGCCAGACCCGGCATCGGCTCTTGGTCCGGGCCGCGCTCAAAAAGCCGGGAGTAGAAGCGCTTTGCCTCCGCGAAGTCCGATACGGCCATCACCGCGAGCGTTGATTCGATCAGCATTAAGCGACTATATGTGGTGGCAACGTAGCCGCCCAGTGGTTGCCAATGCTCGGCGACCCATGCTCGGGCGAAAATCGCGCCGTATTGTCTAACGGGTGTAGGAGTGGTCGCGGAGCGCAAGGGTCTAGAGGCCACGATGGCGCGGCCGGAACACCGCCATCTGCGATATCCGCCGGAACATGCGCGCACTGATCGGGGTTAGCCAGGGCATGACAACTTCGAGCACCGAATCTGAGCGCGTCGAGTTCTTCTTCGACCCCGCCTGCCCCTTCTGCTGGCAAACCTCCAAGTGGTTCCGTCAGGTCATCGCCCAGGTGGAGATCCAGCCGGTATGGCGCTTCATCTCGCTGGCCATGTTGAACGAGGAGATGGAGGAGCTGGAGTCCGCCAAGGGTCACGCAGTCGGGCACAAGATGCTGCGCGTGGCAGCCGCTGCGAAGAGTGCTCACGGCCAGGATGTGGTGGGGGCACTGTATGAGGAGATGGGGCGTCGGATGTGGGAGACCGCCCCGGATATCGACGGCCCGGTCGAAGGCGACGCGATGTGGTCGACGATCAGCGAGCATCACGAACGCGTGCTGAGCGAGTTGCCCGACATCCTCCGTGCGGTCGGGCTCCCGGCAGAGTTGGCCGACGCGCGCGACGACACGACCTACGATGCAGAACTGCAGGCGGCGACGGACGAGGCCATGGAACGGACCGGCGGCAACGTGGGCACACCGATCCTCGCCTTCGGAGAGCCTGGAGGCCCGGCCTTCTTCGGTCCAGTCATCTCATCCACTCCCAGCGATGAGGATGCCGTGAAGTTGTGGGAAGCGCTCACCACAATGTCAACTTTCAATGGTTTTGCCGAACTCAAGCGCTCGCTACGTGATCCCCTCGATAACGGACTGTTAAATGGTTTGAAGTAGAAGTAGCCATGGGCGGCGGCACCCCTGAGTGAATTGCGTCACATTGCGGCGTGTCGTTATAGACACGCCGCAATAGAATCAATCAATGAAGGGTGTGTCGATGCATCCTAGAGACATGGTTGCTCTCGTTATTGGCATGCTGATCTGCGTAGCCGCGGGTGGCTTCGTGTTGGCGTATGTCGCACGTGATGCCCGCCGTGACTCCCGTGAGTTCTGGACCCCCGAAGGTGAGCGCCTGATTGCCGACGCTCGGCGCCGAGGGGACGAGATGTGGCAGCGATCGGGCGAGTTGCGCCACCGCGTCACGTCCGCGCCATCACGCGCGAAGGGCAACAACACCAGCGCCTAGCTGCGACCGGCACCGGAGCGGTTTGCAGTTGGTAGGGGCACCGGTACATCTGTGACAATGGCGACGCCATGGACGATCTTTGGATTTATCTCACCGTAGCCACCGTCATCGTGCTGATTGCTCTCGTTGGGCTGGTCGCGCTGACCCGATCTCGGCGCACTCGAAGCGAGGAGCTGCCGCCGTCTGCCGGCCCCGCCGACTCTGCGCCCAGCACCCTCGATGATGCTGATCGACCGTCAGCCGGGGCTGCCCCTGACGTGGACACAGTTGACACTCGCGGCGGGGAAGAGGACCTCGATGTCGACATCGATGAGTCCGTCACGATCGAGCGGCCCGACTCTGCGCGAGGAAGGTTGGCGCGTTTACGGGCCCGCCTGGCTCGTTCGAACACGGCGATTGGCAACGCCTTACTGGCGCTGCTGTCCCGAGGGGGACTCGACGAGGAAGCCTGGGAGGACGTCGAAGACACTCTGCTCCAAGCAGATCTCGGCGTCGAGGCGACCGAAGAACTCGTAGCGGCACTGCGCACCCGCGTCAAGATCGAGGGTGAGAGCGATGCCGAGACCGTTCGCGGATGGCTGCGCAGCGACCTACTGACCTTGGTGGACCCGGCGATGGACCGGCGCATCAGCGCTTCGCGTGTGGGTGAGCGCGCAGCCGTCGTGCTGGTGGTAGGCGTGAACGGCACCGGGAAGACCACGACTGTTGGCAAGTTGGCGCGCGTTCTCGTCGCAGAGAACAAGGACGTCATGCTCGGTGCCGCGGATACATACCGCGCGGCTGCGGCGGACCAACTACAGACCTGGGGGGAGCGGGTCGGCGTCCCAACCATCCGTTCGGACCGTGAGGGTGCAGACCCAGCCTCGGTTGCCTTCGACGCAGTCAAGTCTGCCGGCGAGTATGAGGCTGATGTTGTGATCATCGACACTGCTGGGCGCCTGCACAACAAGGCCGGGCTGATGGACGAGCTCAGTAAGGT
>JBATUU010000455.1:0-6868 GCA_049671385.1 Ornithinimicrobium sp.
TCTCCATAGCCGACACCGAGACCCGGGAGCATCCGTGCGAGGCGGGCCACGGCGGGATCGACCGCGAACCGTGGATGGCGTAGTTGCCGGAGTAGAACATCGGGCGCCACATCTCCCCCAACTCGCCGTCCTTCCAGCCGTTGGCGTGCGTGAGCCAGACGTTGAAGTCGCCGGGCCGGGTGCGGGCGGTGTACGTCTGTCCTTTGAACTCATATTTTTCGCCGTTCGCGGTGGACGTGTTGAGCACCATCGATGTCGACCCGGAACGCACCACCAGTAAGAGTTGCGACTGCAGGTGCACCTCGATGTGGGTGCCGCCCGCTACGGGACGCGGCCGATAGTCCTTGGCGACGGCGGCGCGGACACGAGGGCCCGCGACGCCGTCACGACTCAGCCCGTGCGCCTTTTGCACTGCAAAGACGGCTTGCTGCGTCAGCTGTCCGTAGCCGCTATCAGCGGACCCGCACCAATACCCCGAGGACGACAGTTGCTGCTGCAACTCCAAAACCCCGGGACCGGAGTCCCCGCGACGGTAGAGGGCATTGGCTCCAGACTCGGCGGACTCGGCGGACTCTTCGGCCGCCTCGGCGTCTGCTTGCGCCTCTGCTTCCGCCTCCGCCTCTGCTTCCGCCTCCGCCTCCGCTTGGGCTGCAGCTTCGGCCTCAGCCTTCTGCGTGGCCGCAGCGACTTCGGCTCGGGCTTGGTCCATTGAGGTATCGAGGTTGCGGGCTGCCGTGAGGAGGGCCGCCACCGCACCACCCATGGTTCCCTCGAGCACCAAGCGACGGTTCACCGAGAGCTCTGGCAGGCTATTCAGCGCGCGATCATCTGTGCGTCGTGACATGAGGTCCCCCCGCTCCTGCTCTTTGTCCGGTCGATATGTCACAACTAGTACACGTTCGAACGGCCCCGCGTCATGGGTGCAGCGCGTTGATTTTGCCAAACTGTAATCGTTTCAATCCGATGCCCGTGGAGGCCTTTGTGACTGCTCTGCCAGGTTCTGACATTGACATCTTTCCGATCAACCTCGGCGGCAACCCTTTTGGGTGGACTACGGATGAGCACGCCTCTTATGCGGTGTTAGATGCCTTCGTCGGCGCCGGCGGCAACTTCATCGACACTGCTGATGCCTACACGGAATGGATCGATGGCAACCGTGGAGGTGAGTCCGAGACAATCCTCGGGCGGTGGCTCGCCGATCGTGGCAACCGACACGAGGTGGCGGTTGCCACCAAAGTCGGCTTGTCCTCGTCGAGGCCGGGCCTCAGTGCGGACAATGTGCAGGCCGCCATCGATGATTCGCTGCGACGCCTCCAGAGTGATTACGTCGACCTCTACTACGCGCACCGTGACGATGACAGCGTTGCGATCGAGGATCAGGTCAGGACCTTTCACGCTCTGGTGGAATCGGGCAAAGTGCGCGCCGTCGGCCTATCTAACTACTCTGCAGAACGACTGCGTGAATGGTGTGAAACGGCGGACCGGAACGGTATGACGGTTCCCGCGGCGATTCAGCCTCGCTATAACTTGATGGCACGGTCGGAGTACGAAACGAACATTGCGCCACTGGTCTCAGAATGTGGGTTGTCCGTCTTCTCCTTCCCGGCTTTGGCATCCGGCTTTTTGACGGGCAAGTATCAGAGCGAGTCCGACTTCGAAGGCAAAGCACGCGGCACCGCCGCGCGACGATACTTCGATGCTGGGGGGCTCACCGTCGTGGAGGCCCTCGTCGAGATTGCCGCACGCCGAGACGTCGCCCCAGCCACCATCGCTGTGGCCTGGTTGTTGGCCAAAGGGATCACTGCCCCCATTGTTTCGGCGTCGCGGCCCGATCAGTTGGACGCCGTCATGGCGGCGCCAACCATCGATCTGACGCAGGACGAGGTCAGCGCGCTCGATCACGCGTCCCGCGACTTCTAGGTAGCAACTGATCGCGCGCGGATGGCGCCTCGTCGCAACGTTGCCTCACGCCGTGAGTCCTACCCGTGGGCGTCCGGTACCGCGTCGGCTCCCCCGGCATTGGTCTCCTCATTCAGGCTCGATCCCCCCGCCTCGGAGACCTGCCTGCCTCCGAGCTGATCCTCCTGCTCGTCTTTGGGGGCGTCCGTGTTCGCTGTTTGGGCGGGCGGGGTGTTGATCTGGCCCACCTCGTTATCTTCGTCGTGCGGTGTCGTGCTCTGTTCTGTCATCGCTCGAGCGTGGCATCCCCTGGAGTTCGGTCAGACAGCGGGGTGGGTCACCGCATGCCAACCGCGAGCCGCACCGCCCCGGTTGTGCCCCGCGCGGGCCTACTCGCCTTCCCTGCCATCGCTGTCATCACCGCTTGCATCCAAGGCGGCCAACTCCTGTAGCGCGTGCTCCCAGCGCTGCCTCTTCTGCTCGAATGTCTGCTCCCACCACGGGGTGCCTCGCTCGCCCAGGCCATGTTTGGCCACGTTGACTCTCCGGCGAAAAGGCGCAGGATCGACCCCTGATCGCTTGGCCCGACCGACGGCCGATCGACCCCGTCCCAGGTGCGAGCGCAAATCTGCGGCAACCTGCGCCGGCAGCTCGGGGTCTTCGCGCCGCCAGCGGCGGCCCTTGACCACGAAGTAACGCTGTTCGTCAGTCCACCGATCGCTGGGCTCACCATCCATCGGCACCCCAACACATCGTCAAGACAACGCCAACGAGCGCTGTCACGGACACCAGCAGGGTGGACGCTGCGGCGAGAGCAAAAGGACGCACACCCACGCGGCGCATCGTGGCCACCCTGACTGAGCATCCCAGAGCGAACATCGCCGCACAGAGCAACGCCGTCTGAGCCACCTGCGCGGCCTCGATGACCGTCTCGCTGAGAGCACCCGTTGAGCGCAGCACTGTCATCGCCACGAACCCGAGGACGAAGGCAGGCACCAGCGGCGGCGCGGACGCACCAGCAGCCCGGTCGACAGATCGCCGCTGATGCCAACTCAACACGGCCAGCACTGGTGCCAGCATCAGCACCCGAGCGAGTTTGACGACCACAGCGGCTCCGAGGGCTGCGCCGCCCAGAGCCCCGCCGATCGCAACAACTTGAGCCACCTCATGGACAGAGCCGCCAGCCCACACGCCAGTCTCCACGCTCGGCAGACCGATCAGAGCTGCAGTTAACGGCAGCAGCGGGATCATCAACGTCCCGAAGATCACCACCAGGGCGATCGCGGTGACCACATCCTCCTCCTCGGCCTCGATCACTCCATCCGCCGCCGCCACGGCAGCGGCCCCACAGCTGGAGAAGCCGCACGCGATCAGCATGCGTTGCGCGGGGGCCACGCCGAGCCAGCGCCCCATCAACACCGTGCCGAAGATGCCGACGATCACTACCGCCACCACCACGCCCAGCAACCCCGCGCCTAACCCAGCAATGTCGGACAAGAGCAGTTGAAGGCCCAGAAGCACGACCCCCAGGCGCAGCAACCGCTTGGCCGAGAACGCCAATCCCGGCTGGACCGCCGGGGGCAGAGCAACGAGGTTGGCAAGCAACGCCCCCGCCACGATGGCTACCAGGAGCGGGCTGACCGTGGGCAGCACGGCCCGAAAGCCAAGCGCCACCACCACCGCGCCAGCGCACAGAGCTAGTCCCGGCACCAACCGAGCAACAATGCCGAGCCGATCGCCCCGCTCCGTGATCGGGCCGGTAGCCCGGTCGGGTGCTGAGGCCATCGCCACATCTTCCCTCACTCTGGCATCAGCCATTGGCGGGTCTTAAGTCCCTGGACGGGTGCCAGCGGTGCCATTAGCGTCGCACCATGGGGAACAGTGTCGGCACTGCGATCAGCGTGTACCTCCTCGACGATCACGAGCTCGTGCGGCGAGGTTTGCGTGATCTGCTGTCGGTCGAGTCGGACATGAACATTGTGGGCGAATCAGGCACTGCGCAGGCCGCGCGTCGCGAGATCGTAGCGCTGCGTCCCGATGTCGCTGTCCTCGATGCCCGCCTTCCCGACGGATCAGGCATCGAAGTGTGCCGCGATGTCCGCGCCGAAAACCCCGACATCCAGGCGCTCATCCTGACGTCATACGACGACGAAGATGCTCTGTTTGCGGCCATCCTTGCTGGCGCAGCCGGTTTCGTGCTCAAACAGATCAGTGGATCGGGCTTGATTGAGGGCATTCGACTCGTCGCCTCTGGCCAATCACTCTTGGATCCTGAGTCCACCGCCAAGGTATTGGACCGGATGCGCAGCGGTGACCCGGACCGAATGCGCTTTGACCAGCTGACCGCTCAGGAACGCAGAGTGTTGGCGTTGATCACCGAGGGCCTGACCAATCGCCAGATCGGCCAGCGTCTCCATCTGGCGGAGAAGACGATCAAGAACTATGTCTCGGTGATCCTGGCCAAACTCGGACTTCAGCGACGAACGCAGGCAGCAGTGCTGGGCGTGCGGCTCCTGGATCAGTAGGTATGTCGGGACTTTCGTCCCGACATACCGGGACCATCGCCTCTGTTCCGTGACATCTGCAGCGGTGAGCATTGAACCTGCAGCGGCCGTCACAGGGTGCACAGGCGCCTCACGAGTCTCGACGGCACGCGTCACCTAGTCAAAGGGGTTCCTATGAGCGAAGCATCCGTGCAGTCTCGGACCGACGAACGAGCGCCGTCCACCCAAAACCTCGACAATCCGCCAGCCAGAGTGCTGCTCGGCGCGTTGCGGATCTTGTTCGGGTTCACCTTCTTGTGGGCCTTCGTAGACAAATTGCTCGGACTCGGCAAGGGGACCCCGAGTGAGAATGCCTGGGTCAACGGTGGTGACCCGACGTTTGGCTACCTTGCCAACAACGAGGGCACCTTCTCATCCTTTTTCACTGCACTGGCAGGACAAGGATGGGTGACCTGGCTGTTCATGCTGGGTCTGCTCGGCATCGGGATCGCCCTCATGGCCGGCGCCGGAATGTGGATCGCTGCGGTCAGCGGGGGCCTGTTGTATCTGTTCATGTGGCTGTCCGCGTTCCCCCTGGAGAACAACCCGTTCGTCGACGACCACTTGACCGGAGCTGTGATCGTGGTGTTCTTCGCCTTCGCCGGAGCGGGCGACACTCTCGGTGTCGGGAAGTGGTGGAGACAAACCTCGATCGTGCAGCGGATACCGGCGCTGCGTTAGGTCGACCTCGACCCGTGTCGCTGCGCGAGCACGTGCCTTCTCGGGGCGGGCATGTATGCAGCGCAGCGGCACGTCCACCCCAGCACCCTTCTGGCACTACGCCAGGGGCACCTGCCAGCGCAGCACTGTGCCACGTGGCGTGCGCGCCATCAGGTCCATCGATCCACCACGCTGCCGGGCGCGAGCCCGTGCATTACCCAGACCGCTTTCGATCACCTCGGTGGGCGGACCTACCCCGTCGTCGGTGACCAGTACGACGACGTGAGCAGCCTCCAGGCGGATGACAATCTCGACCGAGGTGGCTTGGGCGTGTCGTGCCACGTTCGACAGCGCCTCACGCAGCACCAAGAGCAACGTGAGCCGGCTGTCCTCATCGATCACCTCCTCGACACCCGCGGCGCAGGTCACCGTCGGCGTGAAGCCCAAATTTTGGGCGTAGCTCGCCACCAGGTCCCGGATCTCGGCGTGCAACGAGACACCCGGCCGACCGGGCGAGAGCGCAAAGATCGTCGCGCGGATGTCGCGGATGGTGGCGTCGAGCTCGGTGATGGTCTGCTCGACACGTTCCAGCACCTCCGGCTCGGGCTTCATCCGTGCCGCGCCCTGCAAGGTCAGCCCAGCTGCGAAGATCCGTTGAATGACAAGATCATGCAGATCGCGGGCTATCCGCTCCCGGTCGGCCACTTTGGTCAGCGCATCGTGGCCCTCATCTGCCGAGATACGATCCAGGACCAACCCCACCTGATCCCCTAGCGACTCGATGAGCTCCTCGGTCAGCAACGGTGAAGCGCCCGGTTGGGGGCGCCACCGGTCCACCACCATCACCGCACACCTGCCATCACGCAAAGTGATCGGAACGACGCTGGTATGCGTAGGCCCGGAGTCTCGATCCAACAGTGGTGCGCTCTCCCCAGTAGCCCAATGCATGCTGGTCCCGGTCTCGAGGCTGCGCGCCCACGCGTCCGGATGCGCGTCAAACAGCGCGACTCCATCCACCCCGCGAGCGGTCACCAGTTCTACACGATCAGCACCGGGGCCAACCGCCGTGCCCACGGCCACCGCGGTCGCTGACGTGGATCGCATCGCCTCCTCGATCACCAACGGCACGATGACAGCCGGGTCATCTTCGGTGAGTAGTGAACGGTTCAACTGACGGATGGTCGCCACGATGGCGTGTTGGCCGTCGGCTCTGAGTCGGCGCTGGGTCAGGTCGATGACCACACCGGCCAGCGAAGCCACGCCCTCCAACAGCACTTCATCATCTCGCGTGAACTCCTGGCCATCGGCTTTCTCGGTCAGGTAGAGGTTGCCGAAGATGTGCGCCCCGGTGCGGATCGGTGCACCGAGAAAGGTCTTCATGTGCGGATGACCAGGCGGGAAGCCGATGGCGTCCGGCTCCGAGCTCACATCTGCCAGCCGGAGAGTCACCGGTTCGGCAATGAGTCGACCGAGGATGCCACCGGCCATGGGAGGGTGGGCGATCGCTGCACGTTCGTCCGGCGACATGCCGTGGGATATGAAGTGACTGAGTGCGTGACCCCCACCATCGCCTGCCCCCTCGGAGAGCACGCCCAGCGCGCCATACCGGGCCCCGGTGATCTCACAGGCGATCTCCACGATGCGCTGTAGGACGCCATCCAGGCCGACGCCGTGATCGATGTCGCCGAGATCACTGACCGCTCCCAGCAGCCGCTGGAGCTGATCCGGGGGCGGTGGCGCACCGGCCGGGGTGGATCGATCCATAC
>JBATUU010000456.1:0-2597 GCA_049671385.1 Ornithinimicrobium sp.
TCTGATGTGGAGGCACACCCCACCACAAGGCACATCGCCATCACGGCCACAGGCAGCCCTGTTCCCCGCACTGTCATCAACCTCGACTCCTATCGGGATCTGGTGACGCACCGTGCTCGGGTATGCAGCGCCAAGCTACTGAGCCGTGTACCCGCCATCAACGATGTGGTAGCTGCCTGTGATGAACGAGGCGGCGTCTGAGCACAGGAAGGCCACCAGCGCAGCAACCTCGTGCGGTTGGCCTAGGCGACCCAGCGCATGTTTGCCCTCCAGCATCTCCAGAGTTTCCGCGTCGAGATTCGCTTCGAGCAACGGCGTCTTGATGAAGCCGGGGCCAACGGAGTTGACCCGCACCCCCGCCCCGGCATACTCCAGCGCTGCGGTTTTGGTGAGCCCGACGACTGCGTGTTTAGCAGCGACGTAGGCCGAGGCTGTCGGGAAAGCGACGCTGCCCATGATGGAGGCCATGTTGACGATGCTTCCGCCCCCGACTTCGGCCATGGCCCCCAACTGCGCTTTCATCCCATACATCACGGCACTGAGGTTGACGTCGATCACTTTCTGCCAACTCTCCAGCGGGTATTCCCCGATCGCCGAGGCAGCCCCGCTGATGCCAGCGTTATTGACCGCAATCCCGAGCGTTCCGATCTCTTGCGCCGCGGCCACGAGAGCGTCCGACTCTGCAGGGTCAGAAACGTCGCCGACGTGCTCGGACGCAGTGCCACCGGCGTCGTTAATTTCAGCCACGACCGAGCGCGCCCCGTCAGCATCCAGATCAGCCACAACGACAGCTGCGCCGCTGGCAGCGAGCGTCAGGGCAATGCTTCTACCAATCCCTGAGCCAGCTCCGGTCACGATCGCTGAACGCTCTGCTACGTCGTAGGTCGCCATGAAAACTCTCCTTGTAGTCGTAGATAGGCGCATTCTGGGCTCGGCCGTGGCCCCTCTTAGAGACTATCAGCGGGGACGGGGTACATGTGATGTAGACCACACTCTTGGCACTGCTGCCAGGTGGGTTATCACCCCCCTCGTCCTCGCCCGAGCGAGCTTGACGGCGCACACGATTCAAACGGGTACTCGGCGGGGATCATGCCAAACTGAAGGCATGGGGTCTGGGACGTGTCCGCGGCGGCATCAGGAATGCGCCGTAGCCTCACGCGAACGGTGGAACACAGCTCCCAACTGGATCACCCTGATCCGCACCGTCGCAGCCGTCATCATCGCCCTCGCGGCGGCGCCCGCCGAATCCTTGACCTTGCTGCTCATCGCTAC
Organism: Ornithinimicrobium sp.; assembly: GCA_049671385.1. GTDB lineage: Bacteria > Actinomycetota > Actinomycetes > Actinomycetales > Dermatophilaceae > Ornithinicoccus. The sequence goes on from JBATUU010000456.1 coordinate 1,273, forward strand.
CGGCGTCTACTGGGTAGGTGACACCGCCGACGGGGCGGTTGCGCGTTGGCTGCACCGAGAGACACGGATCGGCGCAGTCCTCGACATTGCATGTGACCGGGCCTGCGCGGGCGCGATCTACGTGGGTCTGATCTGGCTGATGCCCCATATGTGGCTACCGATCGCGATCTATCTGATCAGCTTCAGCGTCGTCGACCTCATGCTGTCCTTGTCCTTCTTGCGCTATCCCCTGTCCAGCCCCAACTACTTCGCCCTCGTCGACCCCACGATCTACCGCTGGAACTGGTCTCGGCTGGCCAAGGGAGCCAACTCGGCACTCTTCTTGGCAGTGGTCTTGCTCGTGCAGAGCCCGCTCATCCCCCTCGTCCTCGCCGCCGCTCTGCTATCGCTCAAGGTCTACAGCCTGCTCCTTCTGGCGGCCCTTCCTGTCCCCCGCAACGACCAGGACTGTGCACACGCACTACGGAGCGCTTCCTCGGCTGCACCGTGATCACGCTGCTGCTGACCTTCGCGGTCTGCGTGGTCTCAGCGCTGGTCCCGCTCGTCAACGCCGAGGCATACATTGTCGCGGTCGCCTTGACCCTCGACGGAGCCGGCTTGTGGGCCCTCGCCTTTGTGGCCGGTCTCGGGCAGACCGTGGGAAAAATCATGTGGTACGAGGCAGCGCGCCAGTCACTGTCTTGGGGCTGGGTGCGTCGCAAGCTCGAGACGCCCTCGCGTCAGGCGGCTCTTGAACGATGGCGTACGCGCTTTCAAGAACAGTCCTGGCTGTGGCTCGCGGTCCTTTTTGCCTCGGCCAGCGCTGGATTCCCTCCGCTGCTCATTTTGGCTGTTGTGGCGGGACAGTTGCACGTACCCCGGGTGAGCTTCGCGCTGACCGTCTTGATCGGCCGCACAGTGCGCTTTGCCCTCATCCTCGGCGGGCTGGATTGGCTGACGGAGTTCCTTCTACGCGCTAGTTAGCCCTGCGCGACCTATGGCTAATTGCCGATGTGCACCTTGACCTCCGCGGATCGTGGGCGGATCGGACAGAATCATCACATGCTGCTGCAAGCAGTCGAGGAATCGACCGCCATCACCGAGATCGTTTCGCTGTTTTGGATCCTAGTTGTGGTGCTGTTGGCTCCTTTGCTGTCTCGACTCTCCCGCGGCGTCGTCCCAGAGGTGGTCTTGTTGCTGGCCTTCGGCGTCTTGATCGGGCCGAGTGTGCTCGATATCGCTTCTGCCGAGGGTGGAGTCGAATTGATCAGCGAGTTGGGCCTCGGCCTGCTTTTTCTCCTGGCCGGCTACGAGATCAAACCGCAACTCTTGGTGTCGAAAACCGG
>JBATUU010000457.1:0-1815 GCA_049671385.1 Ornithinimicrobium sp.
GTATGGGCCGGACCGTGAGCTCACGCGTTCTGACGTCCGCGGCGAGGCACATGGCGTGGACAGTGACGTGCTCACCGTTGTCGACTCAGTGCGTCAACGCGCCCCATGGCATGCTCGGGCGCGCGCCGTCCTGGTACCCCGCAGCGGTGTTCGGGCCCTGAGCGGATGGCTGAGCCACAGCAAACACTGACTCTCGCGACGACACGCGTCGGCGGGCCGCTGTACGTGCTCCTGGGACTCTTAACACTGATCGAACCCGAGCCCACACGCTTCGTGACGAGTGCTCAGTCGAGGTAGTCCCGCAGCACCTGTGAGCGCGAGGGGTGGCGCAACTTGGACATCGTCTTGGACTCAATCTGCCGGATCCGCTCCCGGGTCACCCCGTAGACCTTGCCGATCTCATCGAGCGTCTTGGGCTGGCCATCGGACAGGCCAAAGCGCATCGAGACCACACCCGCCTCGCGTTCTGACAAGGTGTCCAACACCGAGTGCAGTTGCTCCTGGAGCAATGTGAAGGAGACAGCATCGGCCGGGACCACAGCCTCGGAGTCCTCGATCAAGTCGCCAAACTCGCTGTCGCCGTCTTCACCCAGCGGTGTGTGCAAAGAGATCGGCTCGCGGCCGTACTTTTGAACCTCGACGACCTTCTCGGGCGTCATGTCCAACTCAGCGGCCAGTTCCTCCGGTGTCGGCTCGCGGCCAAGGTCTTGAAGCATTTGGCGCTGCACGCGGGCTAGCTTGTTGATGACTTCGACCATGTGGACCGGGATGCGGATGGTGCGAGCTTGGTCGGCCATGGCGCGGGTGATCGCCTGACGGATCCACCACGTGGCGTAGGTCGAGAACTTATAACCCTTGGTGTAGTCGAACTTTTCGACGGCTCGGATCAGACCGAGATTGCCCTCCTGGATCAGGTCCAAGAAGAGCATCCCACGCCCGGTGTAACGCTTGGCCAGGCTGACGACGAGCCGGAGGTTGGCTTCGAGCAGGTGGTTTTTCGCATTCTTGCCGTCCTGGGAAATCCACCACAGCTCACGCTTGAGCTTGGCGTCGATCTTGTCTGTGGAGTTCAAGCGCTCCTCGGCAAACAAGCCAGCCTCGATGCGCTTTGCCAACTCGACTTCCTGCTCAGCATTCAACAAGGCGACCTTGCCGATTTGCTTCAGGTAGTCCTTAACGGGGTCCGCAGTCGCTCCGGCGGTGACTACCTGCTGGGCCGGGGCGTCGTCATCGTCACCCGAAGAGAGCACGAAACTCTCGTCTTCGCGCGCTTTTGCGGCCGTGGTCTGGGCGGGGGTCTTGGCTCCGACGCTCTTGTCGTCATCGACGACGTCGCCGGTGCCTGCGTCTTCCTCGTCCTCATCGGCATCGTCTTCGGCAGTGGTCTCGGTGGGCCCCGACTCAGCGGTGGCCGACTTTTTGGCAGCGCGCTTGCGCGGCTTCTTGGCGGCAGTCTTACCGGCCGCGGTCTGAGCGGCAGCGCGAGTCGTCCCGCCAGCAGCCTTCGATGGTGCCTTGGCGCCCGCTTCTTCCGTGCCAGCACTCTCCCCCGACGTCGCGGCTGACGCCTTGCGGGCTGCCGACGCGCTGGCAGCGCGAGTGGTCGGCGCCTTCTTTGCTGCGGGTCGTGAGGCGGCCTGAGCAGCCACCTTTTTCGCTGGTGCCTTTTTGGCTGCGGCCTTTTTGGCCGGCGTCTTTGTGGCGGCGGAATCCGCGGCTGTGTCTTCTTGAGCCTCAGAAGTCACGTCTGTTGAGCCCTTCTGTGTGGTGCTAGTTTTTGGTGTACCGGTTTTCGAGGTACTGGTTTTCTTTGCT
>JBATUU010000458.1:0-6052 GCA_049671385.1 Ornithinimicrobium sp.
ATCCTGGGGGACCCGACCCGGGCCCGGCTGTTGTACGCGTTGTTGGAGGCTGGGGAGCTATGCGTGTGCGACCTGTCGGCAGCGACGCGCATCAGTGAGGCAACGATCTCCCAGGCGTTGCGCCTGCTGCGGGCCTCGCGGGTTGTCACCGGTCGCCGTGTTGGCCGCAACGTCTTCTACCGGCTCTGCGACGCGCACGTCCGGATGCTGTTGGAAACTGCTCGTGCACGCGTAGTGCATGGCGACCAGGTATCCATCGCTGTGCCGGCGGGGGACACCCGGTGAGCGGGGTGCCCGGGCACGCAGCGGGCAGACACCGGTGGCGGTTGACGGTCGCCTTCTTGCTGATTACTGCGTTCTTCGTCGTAGAGCTGGTGGCCGGGTTGTTGTCCGAGTCGTTGGCGCTGCTTTCGGATGCAGGTCACATGGCCGCGGACGTCGTGACCCTGGGCGCTGCCCTCTTCGCGACACGAATCGCGACCAGAGAAGATCGCACCGGTCGACGCACGTTCGGCTCCTATCGGGCCGAGGTTTTCGCTTCCGGCTTCGCGGTGCTGGTCATGATGGGGATGTCGGTGTACATCGCCGTCGAAGCCCTACGTCGCCTGGGAGAAGGTGCGGATCCGGCCGCAGCAACAATGCTGGTCGTCGGTGGGCTAGGGCTGCTCGTCAACCTCGTCGCCTTGTTCATGCTTCGCGGCGGCGCTGGGGAAAGCCTCAACGTCAAGGGTGCCTATCTCGAGGTGGTCGCCGACACGCTCGGGTCGATAGGCGTGATCGCGGCCGCTCTGCTGGTCCAGTGGACGGGGGATGGATGGTGGGACATCTGGGTCGCCCTAGCTATCGCCGTGTTCGTTTTCGTCAGGGCGATCTTTTTGGCCAGAGAAGTGCTTGCCGTGCTCGGCCAGCACGCGCCCGCCGACATCGATCCCGGCGACCTCGTCAATGTCCTTGAGCAGATTCCAGGTGTGGTGGCAGTGCACGACCTTCATGTATGGACCCTGACCTCGGGCATGGACGTACTCACCGCTCACCTGGTGGTCAGGCAAGGCTCAGCAGACGTGCTCGGTCCAGCTGGGCGGGTGCTCCGCGAAAAGTTCAATGTCGCCCACGCGACACTGCAGGTCGAGGACAGGGACACTGCCCCCTGCGAAGGCGTTGGTTGGTGAGACGCATCGGCCGATGTCTCGAGAACTGGTGAATCTCAACCGAACTTAGAGCAGTTCTAAACTTAGAGCAGTTCACGCTTGGCCAGCCAAGGCCGCGGGTCAAGGCGTTCGCCGTCTGGTCCGCGCACCTCGAAGTGAAGATGAGCGCCCGTGCTGCTGCCGGAGTTGCCCACTTCGCCGACCAGGGTGCCCGGCCCGATAACGTCGCCTGTCTCCACCGAGATCTCAGAAAGGTGACCGTAGCTCACTTCGGTGCCGTCGGTCAGGGTTATCCTGACGTGGTAGCCCAAGCCGCTGTTGTAGGCCGCGGTGGTCACGGTGGCCTGAGCCACCGCGTACAGGGGGTGGCCAACCTCAGCGCCGAAGTCCATACCGTGGTGCATGCGTCCCCAACGCTGACCGTAGCCTGAGGTGAGGCGTGCATTCCGAATCGGTGACCGGAAGGCGCGGCGGTCGTTTTCTGCTGCCTCCGCCGCTGCGGTTTCGACCTCTTCGGTGATGGTCTCTTCGACATCGCCCGTGGCGTAGATGGTGGATTTCAATGCAGTCTCGATCTGGAGCGAGGCAATCTGTTGAATCTCTGCCGCGCTGGGCGCCGAGAGGACAGAGCGGACTGCGGAGCGTGATGCTGGGACGGAGGAGCGAAGAGGCGCCACCGACGTCACGGCCACCTCTGCCCGGTAGGCGTTGATCGGACCCGTACCCGCATCAGCAGTTTCGACCGAGCTGTGCGGCAGCAGCACCTCTCCAGCCCCGAGAAGCACAGTCGCTGCCACAACACCAGGTACAATCCGGCGGGCAAAGTCCGAGAGCTCTTGATGTCGCTGTCGCGCCCGAACTGCCCTAAGACTGGCTGAGCTTGCGAGGTACTCGCGTCGACTGCCCCACTCGCCCATCACAACCACATCACCGGCAGCAGAGAGCCCAGTAGGCTCATGACGACAGTCTCTGAGCGGCATTGCTTCGTCGCTCGTGCGTTGCCGTGCAACGATGTTCGAGATCCGAGACGCAGCATCGGCGTGGCCGCGGCCACGCTGGCGGGATGAGCGAACGTGCTGAGTTCCATGGTTAGCGTCGTGACGGTGGCGCGCGGGGCTCATCGACAAGATTCCTCCGGGAGGCAGGGCGACCTGCTCGCTCTTCACGGGTGCGTGCAGGGATGTTATGAGGCGGCTAGCCGTCGGACCGTTACCGTATCGCAACATAGTGTCGAGGCTCAAAGGTGCAAGGAAGCGCGCAGGAAGGCGCGTGCCGCCAGGAGTGCGCTAACCTGCCAGGCATGTCCGGAGCCCCGTTGCGTGTGGTTGTGGCCAAGCCTGGTTTGGATGGGCACGACAGGGGGGCGAAAGTCGTGGCCCGTGCTCTGCGTGATGCCGGCGTAGAGGTTATCTACACCGGTTTGCACCAGACCCCGGAACAGATCGTCGAAGCAGCAATTGCCGAGGACGCCGACGCCGTGGGGCTCTCCGTCCTTTCAGGAGCGCATATGACGCTCTTTGCGAAGGTCATCGACCTCCTGAAGGCGCAGGAGGCACAGGACATTGTGGTCTTCGGGGGCGGCATCATTCCCGAGGCGGACATTCCGCTGCTTGCTGAGATGGGCGTGGCCAAAGTCTTTACTCCAGGGGCAACGACCGTGGAGATCACGCAATGGGTCAACTCCGAGCTGGCCGCCCCGTGACTGCTCGCCTTCAAGCCGCCCCACCCACCCAATAGATGATCGGAAAGTGAACTCGTGGATCTGTTTGAGTATCAAGCGCGCGACATGTTCGAGGCCCACGGTGTGCCGGTGTTGCCCGCCGAGGTGATCACCGAGGCGGAGGCGGCGGCGGACGTTGCCGAACGCGTCGGCTCAAACAGCGGTGGTGTAGTCGTGGTGAAGGCACAGGTGAAGACCGGTGGGCGCGGCAAGGCGGGTGGCGTGAAGGTGGCTAAGAGCGCCGAGGAAGCGCAACAGGCCGCAGACGACATCCTGGGAATGGACATCAAGGGCCACACCGTGGAGCGAGTGATGATCGCAGCCGGGGCCCAGATTGCCCAGGAGTACTACTTCTCCATCTTGCTGGACCGCAGCAATCGCTCGCTGCTGGCCATGTGCAGCAAAGAGGGCGGCGTCGAGATCGAAAAATTGGCGGTCGAGCGGCCAGAGGCCCTGGCAAAGGTGGCGGTCGACCCGTTGCGCGGTATCGACGACGACGTTGCCGCCGAGATCGCAGACAAGGCAGGGTTCGACGGCGAGGACGCACCAAAGATTGCCGAAGTGCTCAAGCTGTTGTGGGTTGTCTATCGAGACGAAGATGCCACCTTGGTCGAGGTGAACCCGCTGGTCAAAACCGAGAGCGGAGACATCGTCGCGCTGGATGGCAAAGTCAGCCTGGACGCCAACGCCGAGTTCCGTCACGAGGGTCATGGGGATCTCGAAGATAGAGGGGCCAGCGACCCATTGGAGGCCAAGGCCAAGGAAAAGGGACTGAACTACGTCAAGCTCGATGGCAACGTCGGGATTATCGGCAATGGCGCGGGTCTCGTGATGTCCACGCTCGATGTGGTGGCCTACGCAGGTCAAGAACTCAGCGATGGTGACGATGTGCTGGCCAAGCCGGCCAACTTCTTGGACATCGGGGGTGGCGCCTCCGCTCAGGTCATGGCCGATGGGCTGGACGTCATTCTTGGCGATGATCAGGTGCAGTCGGTGTTGGTCAATGTCTTCGGCGGCATCACAGCATGCGACGCCGTGGCCACAGGGATCGTGCAAGCGCTGGAATTGCTCGGCGACGCTGCGACCAAGCCACTCGTGGTGCGTTTGGACGGCAACAACGTCGACGAGGGCCGGCGCATCTTGTCCGATGCAGATCACCCGTTGGTCAGCACGGCCGACACCATGGATGGCGCAGCCCGCAAGGCCGCCGAACTCGCCGTACACCAGACCAGCTGAGGACGAAGGAGGACAACATGGCAATTTTTCTGGACAACAACTCCAAGATCATCGTCCAAGGCATGACCGGTGGCGAGGGGCGCAAACACACTCAGCGAATGCTGACGTCGGGCGCCGAGGTCGTCGGCGGCGTCAACCCTAAGAAGGGTGGGCAGCACGTCGACTTCGAGGACGGTGTCTCGGTGCCTGTCTTTGCCTCGGTCGCTGAGGCGATGGAAGAGACCGGCGGCAACGTCACCGTCATTTTCGTGCCCGCTGCCTTCACCAAGGCTGCAGTCGTTGAGGCCGTTGATGCGCAGATTCCGCTCGCTGTCGTGATCACTGAAGGCGTGCCGGTCAAAGACTCTGCGGAGTTCTACTCATACGCAACAGCAGCGGGGACCACCCGGCTGGTGGGGCCCAACTGTCCTGGTGTGATCAGCCCTGATCAGTCGAACGCGGGTATCATCCCGGCCGATATCACCACCGCTGGACCGATCGGGCTGGTTTCAAAGTCTGGCACGTTGACCTATCAGATGATGTTCGAGTTGCGTGACATCGGATTCACGACGTGCGTCGGGATTGGCGGGGATCCGGTCATCGGCACCACCCATATCGACTGCCTCAAGGCTTTTGAAGAGGACCCGGACACCACGGCAATCGTGATGATCGGTGAGATCGGTGGGGACGCGGAGGAGCGCGCGGCCGAGTACATCAAGGATCACGTCACCAAGCCGGTCGTCGGGTACGTAGCCGGTTTCACCGCACCTGAAGGTAAGACGATGGGTCACGCCGGCGCCATTGTGTCTGGCTCCTCGGGCACCGCCGAGGCCAAGAAAGACGCATTGGAGGCCGCTGGCGTGCGAGTGGGGAAGACTCCTTCGCAGGCGGCAGAGTTGATGAGGGAAATCATCGACGCTTCGTGATTGACGTCCCTGAGCAGCGCCACCGGATGGTGCGTTGCCGCTGCTCAGATCAACTCATGACACGCGCGACGGTGCGCCTGCGGCAATAGCGTTGGTCAGCCAGCGACGATGGTCGGGCTATGACAGTCCAGGACCGACGTTCGCTTACTGACCGACGGAGCGCGACAGCGGGCCAGCGTAGGTCGATGGATCAAGTGCGAGAGCGCTTCTCCGTTTCGCACCTCAAGAAGTTGGCTGCTGCTGCAGCCGCCGGTTTCCTGGCCGCCCTGGTCGCTTGGTTCGTGGTTGCCGTTCCCGTGATCGTGGCGTGGCTCGCCGACTCGTTATCGACGGTGTCTGCTTGGGAAGCCCTAGGCATCGCGGCGAGTGTATGGGCCTTGGCCCATGCTGGCGTGGTCGACGCCACAGAGATCTCGGTGCAGATCACACCCCTTTTATTGACCATGATCCCGATTCTGTTGTGTCGGTATGCGGCCGGGCAGGTCTTGACCGACGATGACTCGGGGACTCGGCCGGCAAAGATCGGTGGGCTGCGGGCGGCATGGGAGGGCATTCGCGCGCCCGAGCTTGGAGTCTTCATCGTCGGCTACATCTCCATGGGCGTTCTGATCTGTCTCGGGTCTGGTTTTGGATCAGCTCCCGCATCGCTCTGGTTGGCGATGCCCGGCCTGGTCATGGTGCCCAGCGCCGGGATCGCACTTGCTTTGCACCGCGAGCACCGCAAAGAAGAGAACCCCACGATTGCCCGAGCCCTGCGTTGGTTGACCGGGCGCCTACCGGTGCTGGCGCGGCGCGGCGTGAAGCCGGCCGGCGAGGCTCTGACGGCGCTGGCAGTGGCCTCGCTGTTGGTCTTGGTGGCGTTGCTGGTCGTGCGGGCTGAGCGCATCGGTGCGCTTTATACGGCGCTCGATGCAGGGATCGTCGGCATCGTGGTGTTGACGCTGGGCCAGTTGCTCTTCTTGCCCAACCTAGCGTTGTGGGCGCTGGGGTGGATGGTCGGATCGGGCATCACGGTAGGCACGGTGCACGTTGGCTGGGAGGCG
>JBATUU010000459.1:0-1567 GCA_049671385.1 Ornithinimicrobium sp.
GGATGCACCATCATGGAGGTTGGCTACCGCAGCCGGGGAGGTGGGGATCTGCAAGACCATCAGGCTTGGTGGGATGCGTGTTCACGTGTCGGTATCTTCCTGACGGGCGTCGGGACCAACGACAACCACACAGGAAGGGATTGGGACAAACCTGAGAACAACTTCGTGACGTGGGTCTGGGCGAAGAGTTCCAATCCATCCGACGTATTGGAGTCATTGGGCCGCGGGCGCGTCTTCTTCGGGGATCCAACGCTCTTCGACGGAACCCTTGATCTAAGCATCGACTCTGGGGCCGTGATGGGACAAGTCGACGTGGCAGAGGACCACGGATCGAAACTGTCGGTCCTGGCTACAGGCCTGCAGGAGGGGATGAGTGTCGAAGTCATCCGACTCGCCATGGAAGGTGATCCAGAGGCAAATGAGCAAGTTCCACGCCCGGAGGACTACGAGCGCATCATGCTGACCACGTCGCAGTTCTCCTCGGGTATCGCGCAGGTCCCGCTGCCGCCAGGCTGGTCTGGTTTAGTCCGAGCAATTGTTCTAGACGAGGCCAGGACCACTATCGCTCTGTCCAATCCGCTCTGGCTGATGACTGAAGAGCCTCCAACCGAGGTCCCGCTAGGCCGAAGACTCTAGGTACGGTCACCGTCTCGACCCTGCAATCTCATTCGCCAGGAGCCGACCGAGCTCTCTACTGGCGCGGACCCGACGCTGAAGCTGCCGTGTCACTGCTCATGTGCCATTCACCGGTTGAACCCCTCCGCCAGACCTTGGTCAACTCGTCGGGGCCACGGAAGGCGTCCGCACACGGCTACTCCAGATCGAGCCAGCCCTGCTGGTCTAGGCCCAACTACGTGCTTCTGCACGATCCTGCGGATCACCGAGAAAAACAACCCGGCATAGACACTTGCGCCAAAGCTGCCACCGAAGTCAGCCGGTAGATCGAGATGATCTACAGGGCACCGTCGACGCCACTGACATGTTCATGCCAACACAGGCTTCAGGACCAGCCTAGGCGAGCAAAACGATATCCAATAGTTTATGCTCGCCAAAACGGCGCTACACGGCGCTACAGACAGAGCCGACCACGTACCAACAGCGTGAAGCCTGCCCCACAACCTCGAGAGGGTCGCACATGAGGTTTTCAAGTCTTGCCGTTGGCGCGGTTGGCCTTTGTTGTGCGCTCATCGTTCCCACCGTGCCTGCAAGCCCTGCGGCTATGACCTCGGATGCTTTGAACACCTATTACGGAACCACTCACGCTCACAAGGGAACAAACAATACTCACCCAGAAAAGAATTCGCTCGACGCCGACGCCTCTGCCATGTTCGCCAGCGCCAGGCGGGAAGGCTTCGACTTTCTCTTCCTGACCGAGCACACTGGCGATGGGTTCTCAGGTGACCCTGCGAGCTCTTGGAACAGCTCGCGGGCGGCCGCCCGAGACGCAAGTGAGAACGGTGTTTTCGCAGCATTTTCAGGGTACGAGTACTCCGACAACTACGGTCCTGACGGTGGCCACATAACCACGGTAGGTACTCCCGACTTCATCACATCGACGCCTGAAACA
>JBATUU010000460.1:0-7495 GCA_049671385.1 Ornithinimicrobium sp.
GTGCCCGGGTGTTGGTGACCGCAGGGTCGGCCGACAAACTGACGGCATGTCGAGAGTTGGGCGCAGAGGTTGCCATCAACTACCGCGAGGATGACTTCGTCGAGGCCGTGGCGCAGGCTACAGATGGCCGTGGCGCTGACGTGATCTTGGATGTCGTGGGGGCGAAGTATTTGGACCGCAACATTCAGTCACTGGCCACCGGTGGCCGATTGGCCATCATCGGAATGCTCGGCGGAGCCAAAGGCGAGCTCAACATCGCTCGCCTGCTGGCCAAGCGCGGCCGAGTGATGGCCACCGGTTTGCGCAGTCGACCGCTTGAAGAGAAGGCAGCGATCGTGGCCTCCGTGCGCGAACGTGTCTGGCCGTGGATCGAGTCGGGCACCGTACGGCCACTGGTGCACGCGACATACCCGCTGGAGGAAGCCGCCGATGCGCACCGGGCGATGGAGAAAAGCAATCACATCGGCAAGATCTTGCTCACCCTGTAGTCGGCGATCAGGTGCCGCTCACGGTTGAAGTCGCCCGACAGAAGGATCCGCTGCGGCTTTGCCCAGCAGCCCGAGGATCTGACGGGTTTCCCGGTCCGCCTCGGTGATGTCGGCGTAGTCCAACCATCGCGAGCGCCGTGCTTCCGTCGCCAGGTCCAGGTCGGGTCGATGATCGAGGACAACCCGGAAGATCACATCGACACTCTGAGTACGTGGGTGCACGCCGACGGCGACGGCGTCGCCTGGGTCGATGAGCAGGCCGACCTCCTCGGCCACTTCGCGGGCCACCGCTTGGGCGGGAGTCTCGCCGTGATCGAGCAAACCGCCGGGCAGGGACCACCCAGCCCGGTGCGGCTGGCTCAACATCAGGACTGCGCCCTCGTGCTCCAGGGCGCAGACCGCCCCCACCGTGTAATTCGGGGTGCCTGCCCGGACGAGCAAGCGCTTGACCGGTCCTGGCAACTTTCCGAAGGCCAGCAGCAACACGGTCTCTGCCTTACGCCGCACCACCACCAGGTCAACCATGGCGCCAGTCCAACACATCCGGGGAGCACCACCACGCGGAGATCTGGCGCTGCGTCCATGCGGGGCTCTCAAGCATCGGCAAGTGGCCGGTGTCCGCCGCTGGGGCGAACCGCCAGTGGGGGTTGCGTCCTGCCGCGCGCACGGCTCCGGAGAACGGCACCAACCGATCCCTGGTTCCGTGGATCAGCAGCACGGGGGCCGTGATCGAGGCAAACATCTCGTCGGTATGCCGCCTGCGGGCCAACTGCCCGAGGATTGAACGCGCGGCGTCGCTGTAATGGCGGTCCATCTCCGGGTGGCTGACCCTGCGTTCGGCCACCGGTAGATGACGCTCCACCACGTCAGGATCGACCCTGGACGGGTCCACCGTGCACAACCGCAAGGTGTCGCCAACGTTTTGCTCTGGGCTCCGCAGTGATCTCCGGGCCTTGGCCGCGGCCTGACCGACCGGCGGCACCGCATACAGTCCGGCCGCCAGCACACCGCCTGGTCCTGGCAGCAGACTGGCTGGCGGCACCGTCGGGTCCAGCAGCACTAGGCCCGCTACATCGCTGTCCTTCCTCGCGGCATACCGGGCACTGATCAGCCCGCCCATCGAGTTACCGATCAGCAGCAGCGGCAACTGCGGGTGTTGGGCCCGGACGAAGTCGATGAACGCAGCCACCAGGTCTGTGTTGTCCGGCACGCTGGCGGTGCGCTTGCCTGGGTCGGTCATGCCAAAGCCGACGAGATCGAGCGCTACACAACGCATCGTCGGACCGAGCAGCGGCACCAAGGACTCCCAGTTGACCGTGGATCCTCCGAGCCCGTGCACCATGACACACAGCACGTCGGGAGCCTCGACGTCGACCGGATCGGTACCCGGCTGCGGTCCGAAGTCCGCCCAGTGCACTCGAGCGCCGAGCAGGTCCACGAAGGCCTGGGTAGGTAGCGGCATCTAAGCGGTGTCCTGAGCGACAGCTCGTCCAGCACTGCGACCGGTGTACAGGCAGCCGCCGAGGAACGTTCCCTCCAACGATCGATAACCGTGTACACCGCCGCCGCCGAAGCCGGCGATCTCACCAGCGGCATACAACCCCGGGATCGGACTGTTGTCGGCCGAACGGACCCGCGCCCGCAGGTCGGTCTGCAGCCCGCCGAGACTTTTGCGGGTCACCACGCGCAGTCGTGCCGCGATCAGTGGGCCGTGGTTGCGGTCGAGGAAGCGGTGCAGCTTTGCCGTCCGGACAAGCCGGTCGCCGCGGTACTCGCGTGCCCCGCGGATAGCGGCAATTTGAGCGTCCTTACCGAAAGGGTTGTCCAACTGTGCATCACGTGCCGAGATGGTCGCCTGCAGGCGTTGTCGATCGACCAGAGGCGAGGGCGTCACGGCATTCATCTGCGAGACGAGCTCAGCGACACTATTGCCGCTGACCAGATCAACGCCAGCGGTCAGGAACGCCCGCACCGGCGCCGGCAGGTCGCTTCGCACGCGGCCGATCACGGCGGGCACCGAGCGCCCGGTGAGATCGGGGTTTTGCTCCGACCCGGACAGCGTCCACTCCTTGCCGAGGATGGTGTTGGTCAGCACCATCCAGGAGTGGTCGTATCCGCTGTGGCGCAAATACTCCAGCGTGCCCAAAGTGTCGAATCCGGGATAGTAGGGCGAAGGCAGGCGCGCCCCCGTAGCGTCTACCCACAACCCGGAGGGGCCAGCGAGAACGCGAATGCCGTGCCCGGCCCATACCGGCGAGTGGTTCGCGAGTCCCTCGGTGTAGTGCCACATCCGGTCCCGGTTCACGATCCGGGCATCCGCGGCGCCAGCAACGCTGAGCATCGATCCGTCCACGTATGCCGGCACCCCGGTCAGCATGTCCTGCGGCGGCGAACCCAGTCGACGGGGCCAGAACTGCCTCACCAGATGGTGGTTGCCGCCGATGCCGCCACTGGCGACGATGACTGCCTGTGCGGTGATCTCGAAGTCACCGACAACGCTGCGGCTGCTGGCCGCTCCTCGCACGGCCTCATCGGTGGCCAGGATGTCTCCGCGCACGCCAGAGACGGTGCCGCTAGTGACCACGAGCTCGCGCACCTTGTGCCGGCCCAACAGCCTCACGTGACCGTTGGCCACACCTGCACGGACTCTGCGCTCAAACGGAGCGACAATCCCCGGCCCAGTACCCCATGCCACGTGAAAACGGGGCACCGAGTTGCCATGACCATGCGCGTCTCCGTCCCCCCGCTCGGCCCAGCCCACCACGGGAAAAAACGAGATGCCGCGTGTGCGGAGCCACGTGCGCTTTTCTCCTGCTGCCCACTCGACATACGCCTTGGCCCAGCGCTGGCCCCAGTAGTCCTGGTCTCGGTCGTTCTCCAGCCGGTCGAACCCGGCCGACCCTTGCCAATCAGACCATGCCAACTCGACGCTGTCAGCGATCCCCATCCGGCGCTGCTCTGGTGAGTCGACCAGGAACAACCCGCCGAAAGACCACCAGGCCTGCCCGCCCAGGTGGGCGGTCGACTCCTGATCGAGCACGGCGACCGAGCGGCCCGCGGCGAGCAATTCGCAGGTTGCGACCAAACCGGCTAGTCCGGCACCCACGACAACAACGTCCACCGCATCGATGGCCGTAGCAGCCGCGCCTGGGCCTTTCCCCGCCATGTGCGCTCTCCTCATTGCAGCGAACGTGCATCGACCCGTTGCTGACAAGGTATCGGACACCCGTGACGACAGTAGTCGGCCCACTCCACTACGCTGCCGCGAGATCACCACAGATGAAGGAAGCCCGTGTGAAGGTCGTTGCCCTCATTACATGTCTTGCCGTTGCAGCGGCGCTCGCATGGGGCGCTGGCGGCTTGTGGGGCGATGAGGACACCGTCATCGTCGAGCGGGTGGTGGACGGCGACACGATCGATGTGCTTCGTGATGGCGAGGCGATCAGAGTCCGTCTGCTGAACATCGATACCCCCGAGTCGGTTGACCCGAATCGCCCGCAGGAGTGCCTCGGCGAGGAGGCTTCGGCATACCTCAGCCAACTGCTGCCCGCCGGCTCCGAGGTTGAGCTGCAGTACGACGAGGAGCGTTTCGACCCCTATGACCGCGAACTGGCGGCGGTCTTTCTCGATGACGTCCTTGTCAATGCCGAGATCGCGCGGGCTGGGTACGGGGAGCCGCTCCTTATCGAGCCGAACGATCGCTTCTATGCCGACGTGCAGGCCGCCTGGGACCACGCGGATGCAGCGCAGGTTGGCCTCTTCAGTCCTCAGGCCCCGTGTACCCCCAACGACTGACTGCATCAGCTCGAAGACGCCTCTTGAGTGTTGGTGAGGATGTCGCAGCGCGCCCAGCGCATACCCTGCTGGCTGTGAGGACTTGGGTATGAGGATCGTGGTGGCCTTGGGCGGCAACGCCCTGTTGCAACGAGGCCAGGTGCCCGATGCAGACAGTCAGCTGCAGAACATTCAACTCGCGGCTCGCTCGCTCGCCCCCTTGGCCGATGAGCATCAGGTCGTGATCACGCACGGCAATGGTCCACAGGTCGGCGTGCTCGCGATGGAGTCCGCCGCCGACCCACGGCTGACCAAGTCATATCCGTTCGATGCCCTGGGGGCCATGACGCAGGGGCTCATCGGCTACTGGATCTTGCAGTCGATGGGCAACCAGCGGCCCTACCGCCAGTTCGCCTCGATCATCAACCAAACGTTGGTCGATGCCGGCGACCCGGCGTTTGAGAACCCGACGAAGTTCGTCGGTGAGGTGTATGAGGAGTCCCAGGCGCGCGAGTTGGCCGCGAAGAACGGGTGGCAGGTGAAGGCCGATGGGCCGCATTGGCGCCGGGTGGTGCCCTCGCCGAAGCCGCAAGAGGTGATCGAGACGCAACTGATCGATCACCTGCTCGACGAGAGCATCATCGTGGTGTGCGCTGGTGGAGGCGGGGTGCCGGTGGTGCGCACGTCGACCGGGGACTTGCTCGGCGTTGAAGCTGTCATCGACAAGGACCTGTCGGCGGCATTGCTGGCGAGCCGGCTGCAGGCCGATCGTCTGTTGGTGCTGACCGATGTGGAACATGTGAGCCAGGGGTTCGGGTCACCTGACGAGCTGCCGATTCGGCACACGACGCCCGCAGCGCTGCGTGCCATGGATCTGCCCGCTGGGTCGATGGGGCCCAAAGTCGAGGCGGTGTGCCGCTTCGTCGAGCTCGGAGGTAAAGGCAAGGCTGCGGCCATCGGCACCTTGGCAGCCGCCCAGGAGCTCGTCCATGGCGAAGCCGGCACCTTCGTGAGCCACGAGCCGGACTAGGTGCTCAAGCCTCGCGCTCGAACCAGGCGCCACTCACCGGGGTCCACTCCCGCACGTCGACCGACTGCACCAAGCCCTGTTGTTGAAACGGGTCCTCGCGCAGCAACTCGCGCACTTCGTCCGCCCCAGTGGCGTTGAGCAGCAACAATGCACCCGACGGCCGCGCCTGAGGGAACGGCCCGGACAGCAACAACGTGCCGTCACCTGCGAGGTCAGCGAGGAACTCCCGGTGAGCCGGGCGATGTTCGTCCCGGGAGGCGTCATCCTCGCTGTAGGTGTACAGCACCGCGTACATCGTCATACTCACGATCGTCGCATAGTGGGCTAGGTGACGAGGGTGTCCAGCGCTGCCTCAAGGTCGCGCCAGAGGTCATCGACTGACTCGATGCCGACCGAGAGCCGGATGAGATTCTCTGGCACGGTGGATACCTCAGCGGCATGCCGTCGCCGACGTTCGATCTGTGATTCCACTCCCCCCAGGCTTGTCGAGTGCGCCCACAGCCGGGTAGCGGCGCATACCTGCTCGGCAGCGACCACCGGATCGGCGCTGCCCGAGGTCCCAGGTGGAGCAACCTCGATGCCGACGGTGGCCCCCCAGCCCGGGTACCTCACCCGCTGCACCGCCGGGTGCTCACTGAGACGACCCGCTAACTCGGCCGCATTGGCGCCACTGCGCTCCACCCGCACCGCCAACGTCCGTAGTCCGCGCAGCGCCAGCCACACCTCCATCGGACCTGGGATCGAGCCCCGGCTGGTGCGGTGGGTATGCAGCCGCTCGCTCAGTTCCTCCCCAGCAGCGTTGCGCGGGGTGACGGTCACGCCGAGCAGCACGTCGGAGTGGCCCGACAGATACTTCGTCGCGGAGTGAATCACCACGTCGGCGCCTGATTCCAGAGGCCGTTGCAGCAGCGGCGTTGCGAAGGTGTTGTCGACCATCACCCGTGCTCCCACTGCGTGGGCCGCCGCGATCACCGCCGGCAGATCAGCGACCTCCAGCATCGGGTTGGTCGGCGACTCAGCAATCAGCAGATCCGCGGCTGGCTCGTCGGCCAGTGCACGGCGCACATCCTCGGAGTCCGCGATATCGACTCGGCGCACCTGGACGGCTCCGCTGGAGTGCAGGTCGTCAAGCAGCGACGTGGTGCCGCTGTATGCGTGGTGCGGCGCGAGCACCACACCTCCGTGCGGCACGCACGACAGCACCGCGGCGATCGCCGCCATCCCGGACGGAAACGCCAACGCGGCTCCGCCCTCCAGGGCTCCGACCGTTTGCTCGAAGGCATCCCAGGTGGGGTTGCCGACTCGGGCATAGCTCACTTCGGCGCCTGCATGGTAGGTCGAGGTAAAGGTCACCGGCTCATTGACCGGCGAGCCAGCCTGCGCTGGTGGCCGGCCCACCACGACCGCCTGGGTCGGCAACGACCACGACCGCTGAGTCTCATTGCTCATGGCCTGCTCACCCTCCTGCCCGTGGCTCACGAATCACCGATCTGCCTCCTGTGGTCCTGCTTTCTCAGCATTCTCGGCGTCCGCTGCCTCGAGCTCAGTGTCATCCGATTCACTCTGACGGGTGCGGTACGCGGCCGCCGCCATCCGGTTGCTGCAGGCGGTGCTGCAGTATCGCCGCGAGCGATTCCGTGACAGGTCAGCGTAGATGCAGTCACAGTTCTCGGCATCGCACACCTTCAGGCGCTCAGTCTCATTCATCCGGATGACATCGACCAAGGCCATCGCCGCCTCAACCGACATGCGGGTGGCCAAAGGCTCCTCAGGTGTCGTGGCGTGCAGGTGCCAATCGAACTCATCGTGTCGTACGACCTGGGGCATCGCGTTCCCTTCCCGCAGGAGGGTGTTCACCAACTCGACCTGCTCCTCACCACTGCAGAGCCACATCCGACGCAGGATCGGCCGCAGCGCTCGCACCGCCGCTAGTTCGGCCTCGTCGTATGCATGCTGTCCCTTCCATCCGGTGTCTTGATAGAAGGCGTCCAACTCGCCAATCGTGGACAGCTGGTCGGGCTCCTGAGCGGTGTTGACCAAGTCCGCAGCAGCACCCAGCGCCTCCTCTGTGTCATGAGCAAAAACCATGTTGACTCCTGACGGATGAATAGATTACCGTCAGGAGTGTAATCCGTATGACTCATGACGGCCCAGCAGTTCAAGAACACCATCATGCACCGTCCACACCACGCAAGGAGGAACG